>JAYVWH010000428.1:0-2346 GCA_043786265.1 Kofleriaceae bacterium
CGCCGCGAACCGCTTGTCCATGAGTTGCTTGCCGGCGGTCGCCGCGATTGCGTCGGCGAACTCACACACCGCGACGACGAGCCCATCATGCGTCGCACCGCCGAGGCAGTAGCTCGCGTGCAGCGTCGCCGCCAGATACTGACGGCGCGAGGCGAGCTCCACATCGGCCACGCGCTGCCAGCTCGTCCGGCGCTCGGCGCCGCACGACGGCGACAACCGCGGTGCGATCCGTGAGCCGATAGACTGCGCCCGTCCGAGCGCGACGATTCGGCGCGACGAGCGCGATCACCGTCAACACCGCGGCCAGCAGCACTGCTGCGACGGCGGCGAAGGCGACGGACGTTTTTCTACGTAGTGCGCCAGGCGCGCGAGCGCGGCGCCCTTTGCTCGAATCGACTGTGCTACCCGGGTCGCTCGCAGTCAAACACGGGGTCGCCTCGCTCATGCAAGCCGATGCTGCAAGGGCAGCGCCTACACTGCGCGAGGATCGATGGTGCGTGAAACGTTGCGGGCTACGCCGGCGCTACTTCTTCTTGTTCGCGGTCTGCGCTGCCTGGTTCGCGGTCTCGGCAGCTTGGAGCTGATCCTTGAACTTCTTGATCAGCGCCAGGTCGTCGGCATTGAAGCTCTTCGCCTCGGCATCCATCTCCGCCAGCCGCGTCTTCGCATCGGCAATCGTCTCTGTAAGCTCGGTCTTTGTTTCGGCCGTCGTCTTCGGATCGGCAAGCGCGGCCTCGGAGTCGGCAATGCTCTTGACGACGGTCGCGCGCATGGCGGCCATCTGATCGGCCATCCCGATCTTCATTAGACCTAGAGCGATCCGGCCCGTGGTGTCCATGTAGTCAGGACCGTCCTTGAAGCCGTACTTCTTCGCGAAAGCCTCCTGCTCGGACATCCAGGCCTGCGTCTCCGCCATCGAGTTCATCGGCGGGGCGAACATATTCTTTCCCTCTCCGAGCGCCTTGATGAAGCGCTGGATCTTGTCCTCGCTCAGATCTGCCTTTGCGTACTGCGCATCGCCCGAGGGAGGGGGCTCGGTCGGCGCAGCGGCAGGCTGGGTGGGGGCTGCAGCTGCACTACCAGCGATGGTGGTGGGGACAGCCGCAGCTGAAGCGGGCTTGTTCTCGGCTTTCTTGCAAGCCGCTAGTGAGGCGACGAGGATCAGCGATGTAGCGAAGGTACGGATACGGTCGGGCATCGAAGCAGCTTAAAACGCATCGAGGCTCACAGGGGTCATGGGGTTCCATTTCCGCAGCAGACGCTGCCGCATGGATATGGAGATGGGTCGGTGGCCGGCCCGAAGGTGCGGGGCGCACACGACACGACACGACACGATTCTATGCCATCCCGACGACCGTGATCGGCACATTCTTACGTCGAAGCTGCGAGTGCCACGGCCCATGCGCCGACGACGGCTCCCACCGTCGCGACTCCCCACACCGTCTGACCGAGCCACGTGCGCGACCGCCATCCCGCAAACCCGACGACCAGACCGACACCGAGTCCGGCGATGGTTCCGAACAGGTGCGCGAGGACGTCGCTGTGCTCGCTCGCACCGAGCATCGCGAGCAATGCAAGGCTTCCTGCGATCGCGGCCCACGCCGGACGACCGCGCCGCATCCCCGCAGCGTGATCGCGCGCCACCTCTGCGTAGGTAAGACCGCCGAGAATACCGATCGCGCCAAACACTGCCGTCGAGAATCCAATCGAGTTGTGATGCGCTCCGTAGCCCCACGCATTCGCCGCGTTGCCGAGTGTACCGGCGAGCACGACCAGCGCGGCACCGACGCCCACCCCGCTACGCCGCATGACCATCGTCACGACGATCGTGCCGATCGCGATGTTCGACAGCACGTGATTCGAATCTGCGTGCAGAGTCAGCGCGGTGATCGGGCGCCACCACTCACCGGAGAGGACACGCGCCGCATCGGACGCTCCGGCGACGAACCACTCAGAGCGCCACGCGCTCGGTCCTGTAATTGAATAGAAGCCGACGAGCAGTAGCGCAAACAACGCACCTCCAAGCGGCGCGAACCGGAACCGCTCGTCGTGAATCGCGACAGCGGCTGCCGCGCGACGGGCCTCCTGCTCTTCGGCATCGGTCGCGTCGACCTCGATGCGTGCGGCGTCGAGATGCATCGGGTGAACGTGGAGCGTCACCGCCCCATCGACCTGCTGCAAGAGCGCCGGAATCCCGCGTGCCCTGAGTGCGAGCAGCCAGCCGTCGAGACGCCGCGCGTCGCGCGTGCTGCGCAGCTCCACCGTCACCGGCTGCAGTTGCCACAAGACCTCGCTCGGTGAGGCGTCGAGTGTTCCACCGGCGATCATTTCAATACCGCCGCGGTC
>JAYVWH010000429.1:0-4536 GCA_043786265.1 Kofleriaceae bacterium
TCGATGGGGAGCGCGGTGGCCGGCACCCGGATGCCGACCCGGGACCGCAGGATCGCGTGCTGGCCGGTGACGGGGATCGACGGCGGGATCGAGCTGGTCGGCAGACCGATCTTGGCGGCAAGGCGGCGCGCAACGTAGGAGGTCGACGTCAGCGCGGGGTCGCCCTCCTTCTGCGGATCGAACTCGCGGAACTTCGGCATGTCCTCGTCATCGCGCGGCGCGATGAGGCGGTCGCCGCCGACGTGCGCGACGATCGCGGTGATGTTATCGCTTCCCCCGGCAGCGCGCGCCGCGGTCACGAGCAGCGCCACCGACACCGGCACCGTGTGCGGATCGGACATCAGGATGCCGATCGCCGGATCGCTGACGAGGCCGTGCAACCCATCGCTGCACAACAGGATCCGATCGCCTTTGCGCAGCTCCACGATCGACATCGACGGCTCGACGTCGTCGCCAACCCCGAGCGCCTGAAGGATCGCGGAGCCCGCGCGCTCGGCCTGCTCGACATCGTGGCCGGCAGCGATCAGTGCCGACGACAGCGACTGGTCACGCGTGACCTGAATGATCTCGTTATTGCGCAGCACGTACGCACGAGAATCTCCGACGGTGGCAACGACGAGGCGATCGCCGACGATGCCTGCTGCCGACACCGTGGTGCCCATGCCCTTGAGACCGGGCTCCTTCTTCCCCATCGCGTGAACATCGTGGTTCGCGACCCGCGTCGCGCGGCGCAGCAGACGTGCGAACACCTCCGGATCGCGCGTGGCCGGTGTTCCCTTCATCTCGCGCCAGATCGACTTCGCCGCCTGCTCGGAGGCGACCTCGCCACCGACGACGCCGCCCATGCCATCGCAGACGACGAACAGGACTCCACGCTCGACGCTTGCGGTGTACGGCTCGGCGGTATCGAGCAGCTCGCCCGCGTCCAGATTGCCGACGACGAGATAGTCCTCGTTGTGCTCGCGCACGGTCCCGACATCGCTCGCCGCAGCGACCGTGATGTCGAGACGAGGCGCGCTGTTCAACGTTCGATCCGCATCAGCTGGTCGCCCATGCGGACGTGATCGCCATGCTTGATCGACGTCGGTCCGGTCATCCGCACAAACGTCCCGTTGGAGCTGCCAAGATCGGTGAGGAGCGCGCGCTTGCCGTCCCACGTGATCGCGGCGTGACGACGCGACATGAACGCATCGTCGCGGTAGACGATGTCACCCTCCTCGCGGCCAAGGACGATCTCCTCGCCGACGAGGTGACGCACGTCGCGGTGGCCGCCCGATGGGATCAGCTGGATGATGCGCGCCCAGGGATCGCGCGGCGGCGAGCCAAACAGCGACACGCCGTGACGCACCAGCGGATGGACGGTGCGCTCTTCCGGCGACACGCGTTCGAAGCGCAACACCTCGCGGCCGACGAGGATGATCACGCCGTCGGCGAGCTCGACCGAACCGTCGGTCTTCTTGAACACGCCGTTCGTGGTGTCGATCGGGTGGACGCGCACACTGCCGTCGGTCCCGCGGGAGATCCGTGCGTGCTGGCGAGCGAGGAACCGATCGTCGTCGAACGCGATGTCGGCGCCCGCGCGCCCGACGATCGTGTCCTCCGACGACAGTGGAAACCGCTGGCCATCCGTGCCGTCGCGATTGACGAGAATCGCGGCGCCCCACGCCGTTCCCGACGGGCGGGACGCTGGCGTCGGTGTGACCGGCAGCGGCGATCCCGAAGGGGTCGTGCTCCCTTTGGGGACGAGCGTGCTCGCGCGCCCACCGTCGGAAGCGATCGTCGCCGCCTGGACGTCGAGCATCGCGGGTGGCACCGCCGGTACCACGGCCATCCCACCGCCGATGGGGGGCGCCGCGGTCGGGGCGCGGATTCGCGGCGGTAGCGCAGCCCCGGGATCGGTCGGCGCGATCGCATTCATGTGAAGGCCGCACTGCTGGCAGTACGCGAATCCCGTCGGCGTTGGCGTTCCACAGCGTGGGCACGTGATCGTACTGCCACCCGACGGATGTCGTGCCGATGCCGCGGCACCCGCGAGCGATACCGCCGGCGGTACCGGCGTCCCGAGCGGCAGTCCCGACGGCGCGACCATCGGTGCACCGATCGACGGTGTGAGCGCGGGGGAGCCCAGCGTGGTCTGCGCCAGCGTCGCGCCGCAGCTGCGGCAAAACTTCATGCCAGCGGGGTTCTGACCGCGGCACGCACCACAGATCACGGGCAACCCCGCCGCACCCGCGGGAGTCTGCGTGGGAGGTGGCGCCAGTGCGTTGCCGCAGTTCAAACAGAACGACGACCCCGGTGGGCTCTGGTGTCCGCAAGCAGAACAACGCAGCATCAACTAGGTCCTCACCACCCTCTTGTCCCGAGTGTCTCGAAAAGACCGACCAAGAGGAATGGCGCCGGGCCGGTTTGCAACGAGGGAGTGGGCTTGCTAAGACCGGCGCGGCCCGTGGGACGCAAACTCGCATACGCACTCTGCTTTGTGGTGGCCGTCGCGCAAGCTGCATGCGTCGAGTCGGCCGTTCGCACAGCGCCCTTTCGCAGTCGCCCCGATGCCGCGGAGGCAGGCTCGCTCGAAGGGCCCTTTACGGGCCGCGTGCTCGACGCGACGACGAAGGCGCCAATTGCTGGCGCGCTCGTCTATGCGGCATGGACGCTAGAGCGTGGCAGTGCGCTCGTCGAGCCTGCAGGCTCGCGCGAGCTCGTCGGGTCGACCGACGCCGGCGGTAACTACAAGATCGGTTCGCTGGGTGCGCTGCCCAAGGGCTCGCGCGTCACCGAGTTCACGCTGCTCGTCTACAAGCGCGGCTACGTCGCGTATCGCAGCGATCGCCGCTTCCACGATCTCGGACTGCGCATGGACTTCGCGCAGTCCGCCAACCAGGTGCTCCTCGAGCGCTGGCACAACGAGCTATCGCACGCGCGGCACCTCCGCTTCGTCGGTTCGGGCACTGCAGTGGCCGTGCTCACGCAGTGGGAGCTCGCGGATGCGAGCGCCGAGATCGACGGCAAGCGCACCGCCGGTGATGATCTGCGTCCCGGCCGCGAAGGTCCGTACGTTGTCGCCGCGCAGCTACTCACCGACGCAGACATCAAGGGCCGCACGAAGTACGACGGTCAGTTCGAGACCGGCCCGCTGTCCGACGAGCCCGACACCGCGGTCTATTCGTCGCAGCACTTCAAGGCACTGGGTCGCCCCGAGACGTGGGACGTCGCGATCCGTCTGTGGCGTCTGGATGCGGCACGAGCGACCGAGCGCTACGAGGAGCTCCTGACGCAGCTGCCCGGAATCACCGAGAAGGATGACGTTGCGAGCCGTTCGTTCATCGCGAACGAAAACGACATCCGCGGCGTCGGTTTCCTCGACGGTCCGCGCGGCCTGGTCGTCTTGATCACGTGCGGTTCCAGCCAGTGCACTTCGCTCGACGACGCGACCGCACTCGCCAACGGCGTGTACGCGAAGCTCAAGCAGCTCGTGCCGATGGGGAATATCAAGCCATGAAGCGCGTCGCCGCGATGCTCGCACTCACGCTGTTCAGCGGCCGCGCTCTCGCGTGGGACGCACAGACCACCCATGCCGGCCTCGCCGAGCAAGCCGCGATGTCGTCGGCGCTGCACAAGCGACTCGTCGCGATCGGCTTCGAGGGCGGCCTGTTCGAGCTGCTGACGATCCCGCCTGCCGACGCGCCGGTGCTGATCGAGAACCTCAAGCTGCTGTCGCCAACCCACGGCGCAGTCCCCGATGCGCGTGGACGCCAGACCGCACTCGCGTGGCTCGCTGCCGGCGCAGCGCTCGCCGACATCCCGGCTCGCCACGGCGCGAATCACTTCTTCGATCCTGCGACACAGCGGGGCTGGGAGCGCCCCGGTCGCGGTGTGCTCGAGGGCCTGTCCGATAAGATCCGCGAGGCAGTCGGCCGCGCGAGCGTGCCGGCGAAGGGGATGCCGGCGCCGGACTGGGTGACCGCCAAGGACAACCCGTTCAACCTGACGCAGTTTCTCGATCAGTACGGCAAGGCCGTCAGCGCACCGACGCCTGGGGAACGCTCGCGCCATATGGCGGCAGCGCTGATCGCGGCGGGTGGCATCCTTCACGTGCTTGCGGACCTGGGCTCGCCGTCGCGTGTGCGCGGTGACGAAGGCGCGCACTTCGAATCACTCGGCGGTGGTCCCGATGATCTCGGCTCGCGCTTCGAGCGGATCGCCGCGCTCGCATACGGTCGCCTCGGCGTGCCCGGCCCTGCCCGCGTGATCACGCGCGACCATCTGCGCGACTACTTCACGAATGCAGCGGGGACCGGTCTCGCCGACACCATCTCGCGCAACTACTTCTCGACGAACACGCTGCCCGCGGCGACCCGCGCCAGCGGTGACATCAAGCCGCGCCTCGCCCGCCCGGAGCCCGCGTTGCCAGCGCGCCTCAACCTCATGGCGGCGAGCCGCGAGGAAGGCACCACGCTCCGCGCGCCCGATGGCACGTGCCTCGCGCGCTACAAGGTCGAGCACGGCGTCGTGTCGTTCCAGCTCGACGACGACTGC
>JAYVWH010000430.1:0-4507 GCA_043786265.1 Kofleriaceae bacterium
CGCGACCCTGATCCCGCCGCGCCGAAGTCACACCACCCGGTTCCACGGCGTTTTGTCCTCTGCCCACGCCTGGCGTTCGCGCGTCGTTCCTTCGCCCCCCACCCCGGCCCAACCCGCGAGCACGAGCGCGGGGCCGCCCACGGCCATGACGCTGGCGCGCAGGCTTGATTGGGCCGCGCTGTTACGCAGGGTTTTCGGCGACGAGGTCACCCAGTGTCCGCGCTGCGGCGATGCCCTGCGCGTGCTCGCGTTCATCACCGATCCCAGGGTCACCGTACACATCCTCGAACACCTCGGCCTGAATTCGCACCGCGATGGCCGCTCTAATGAAGCGCATGGCGCATGTGCCGCTGGCGTACGATCCGCAATGGTTCGCGCTCAGCGTGGAAGCGTGTCTGGGGCAGGCACGGTCGAGCGTCGGTCTGGTTCACGGGTTTGCCCATGTGCTGGAAGCGCGGCTCGGACCGGATTGGTCGCACGCGCGGCTGTGCTCGGTGTTCCTGCTGCCGGTGATCAGATTCAATCTCGCGCACTCGCCGAAGCTCACGGATTACGCAGCGAAGTTCGGCGGAGACGCAGGAGGCCATGATTGGCGCAGCCGATCAGCTGTTCGAAGCGGGGGGGTATGCGGCGGCGATGCCGGCGGTGCCCGAGTGCTGGAGTCAGATCGCGCGTGACCGCTGCTCGCGTACGAACCACGTTCTGGTCCGGGCGAATGCGCTCGAGTTCTTCCAGCGATTTCTGGAGACACGGTGAGCGAGCTACTCTCCTCTGCTCCATATGCGCAGAGAGATCAGGCGGCGTTCCTGCGCGAGATGACGGCGCTCACTCGCCATCATCACGAGGGCTGTTCCGAGTATCGGCGTGTATGGCCGACTTGGCAGGGAGCAAAAGCTGCATCGACCCGCCTATCCTCTGCCGACGATGTTGGTGCGCGCCGCGACGATGGTCTCGCCGGGCGTGTAGTGTTCGGAGGCAGCGGTCGTTCCGATCGCGGAGTCTCCAGATCCTGACGTACGGACGATGCGTGGGGTCTCGAGCCCGGTGGCCGCGTCCTGGAACGTCGCATACACGATCGACTGCTGAGAGATGTCGTCGACTGCGACGACGCCGCTGCCGACCAAGGTCAACCCCCAAGTGCCCGAGAGCTGAATCTTGCGAAGCGCGCCTGCATCGACGTAGACCAGGGTCGTCCCATCTGGCAGGGCGCTGAAGCCGGTGTCGTCGCCCGTCGCGACGAGCGCGCCCGCTCCGGTCCTGATCCAGCAACCATGATTGGGACGCGCGGGGCGATCCGCAGCGTGCGATGCAGCACTTCCCGCTTCGCTGGCTGACGTGTTGGCTTCTATGCCTGAAGTGGTCGTGCGAAAATCAGACCGAGCGCGGGTGCACAAACATCTGGTGAGAAACATTAGACGTCGTACGCGGATGACCCAGCGCCTGCTTGGTTACGGCTGGATGAGCCTCGCTTGCTCATTGTTCGTTGTGTTGGTTGGCTGTGGTGGCGGTTCGCAGGGATCACCTGACACTTCGGGATCCATCGATACCCCCGCCGGCGGAAGTTGCGGCGACACCGTCTGCGAGCTGACAGAAAATTGCGTCACCTGCCCGACGGATTGTGGCATCTGTCCGGCCGGCTGCGGGAATGCCGCCTCCAGCGGCGCCGAGACATGTCAGACGTGTCCCGCCGACTGTGGAACATGCGCGTTGGGCTGTGGTGACGGCGTCTGCGCTGCCGACGAGAGCTGCGGGAGCTGTCCGCTAGACTGCTCGTGCCCGACCGCAGGTGTCCAGCTCGCCGCAGGAGGCTCGCTGACGTTTCAAGATGTGTCGGCCGACGGCCTCTACCAAGCCTGGAGCTCATCGAACGCGGCGCTGCGCGAGGTTGATCGCACAAAACCCTACCGGTCGCACCTACAGAAATGGTGAAAGCGGTCGAATCAACCTGCGTGGGAAAACCGCGAGTGCGTCTAGGGCTCGTCGTCGGGTTCATCCTGACCGTGATCGTCCACGTGTTTCTGCAAAACGACGCCAGGGTCGCCGCGCTCTGGTACGTCCCCGTGATCATGCTCGCGAGCTTGGTGGGCGGCGTGATTCCGGGCGGCGTGACGACTGCGCTGACGACTTTGTCAGTGATGCTCGTCTCTGCCCCGGTCAATAGGTTGCGGGTCGAGAGCTCGGCTGACATGCAGCGCATCGTGCTGCTGGCAACGGTCGGTATCGCCATCGCCTGCACGTTCGAAGCGGTTCACCGCGGACACCGCCGCATCTTCCGTGGTTATCAGGAGTCAATCGCGAATGCGGCACGGCTGAGGAAGATCTACATGGCTAGTCCAGCAGCGAAATCACTCAGCCGTCTCAGCGATGGCATCGTCGTCGATGTGAACCCTGCGTACCTGCGGGCGTTCGGTATCACGCGCGAGACGATCATCGGCCACACGCCCGGAGCGGCCGGCATCTCTGTCGATGATGCAGCGCGCAAGCGACTGTTCGAGACGTTGCGCACGTGCGGCGAGATCCGCGACCTCGAGGTTGATTTCGTGGCGCCGAACGGTCAGGCACGCACCGTGCTGACGTCGAGTCAGGTCATCGAGCTCGACGGCGAGAAGCTCGCGGTGTCGACGTTCTTGGACCTCACCGACTACAAGCAGGCGCAGGCCGCGGCGCGCGCAGCCGACGACCGGCTCGCGGAGCTGGCGAACCTGGTCGACGCCTCGTTCTGGGTAGTCGATGCCAAGACCCGCGAGATGCTCTACGTCAGCCCTGGTTACGAGCGCATCTGGGGACGCAGCCGCGCGATTCACATGGCAAACCCGCTCGACTTTCTCGAGGGGGTTCATCCCGATGATCGATCGCGCGTGGAAGGTCGCGTCCGTCGCACGGAGGTGCCCGACAGTGATTGCGACGAGTTCCGGATCGTCCGTCCGGACGGGGCTACGCGGTGGATCGCAGCTCGGCTGTACCCCATACGCGATGCCGAAGGACACATCGTCCGGATCGCGGGCGTCTCCGATGACATCACCAGTCGCAAGGAAGCCGAGCAGCTTGCACGTGCATCCGATCAAAGGTTTCAGCAGCTCGCCGAGTCGATCGGCGAAGTCTTCTGGCTCACTGACGCCCGCAAGAACGAGATGATCTATGTCTCACCCGCATACGAGAAGATCTGGGGCCGCACGCTGGCCTCGCTCCACGAACGTCCGATGGACTGGCTCGACGCCATTCACCCGGACGACGTCGAGCGCGTCCTCCACGCCGCACTCACGAAGCAAGTGCACGGCCTCTACGACGAGAAATATCGGATCGTCCGCCCCTCGGGCGAGGTTCGCTGGATTCACGATCGCGCGTTTCCGGTGCGCGACGAGCACGGGAATGTGATCCGCGTCGCTGGCGTCGCCAACGACATCACGGCTCAACAGCAGCTCCACGAGGATCTCCAGCAAGCGCAGAAGCTCGAGTCGATCGGTCTACTCGCCGGCGGCGTGGCGCACGACTTCAACAACATCTTGTGCGTGATCACGGCAAATTCCGAGATCCTTTTCGAGGAGCTGCCCGCTGGTGAAGCGCACGAGCTCGTCGAAGAAATCCAGGTTGCCGCGCAACGTGCGTCGTCACTCACCCGACAGCTGCTGGCGTTCGGCCGTAAGGAAGTGGTCAAGCCGGTCATTCTCGACCTCAACGAGGCGGTCGACGAGGCACAACGGATGCTTCGCCGCGTTCTAGGCGAGGACGTTGACCTCTGCGTCTCGCTCGATCCAGATCTCGGCAGCGTGTGCATCGACCGATCGCACGTGACGCAGGTGCTGATGAACCTATGCGTGAACGCACGCGACGCGGCCGGGCAGGGCTGCAAGATCGTGATCGAGACGCGCAAGTCAGACTCGGAAGCGTGGCTGATCGTCAGCGACAACGGTCCGGGCATGATCGACGCCGTCAAGCAGCGCGTGTTCGAACCATTCTTCACGACAAAGACCGTCGGGAAGGGCACCGGCCTGGGGCTTTCGGTCGTTCATGGCATCGTCCAGCAGGCTGGTGGCATCGTCGAGATCGACAGCAGGCTCGGTCAGGGCACGACACTCAGGATCCGGTTTCCGATGGTCGCCGCGCCCGCAGTTGTGCCGAACGTTACCGTCCAACGGCACGAGTCACACGGCGAATGCATCCTGTTGGTCGACGACGACAGCGACCTGCGGGGAGCGGCGGCGCGCTCGCTCCAGCGGTCCGGCTATCGGGTGATCGAGGCATTCGATGGCGCGGACGCCCTGAGCAAGTTGCGAGCGCACGGCTCGACCATCGATCTGCTGGTCACTGATGTGGTCATGCCTGTCATGAGCGGTCGGGAGCTCGCGGAAGCGGCAGCGAAGGAATTTCCGCGATTGCGAGTCCTCTACACGAGCGGGTACACCGACGACGAAGTCGTGCGACGGGGGATCCTGCACGCGGACGTCGAGTTTCTCGAGAAACCCTTTGGCTCACTGGCGCTGACGTCGCGCGTTCGCACTCTCCTCGA
>JAYVWH010000431.1:0-4409 GCA_043786265.1 Kofleriaceae bacterium
CGCGAAACAGCGCGTGCTCGGTTGGATCCTTGGGCGAGGGCAGGCGGCTACACGCAGCGAGCACGAACGAGAGTGCGAGGTACTTCTTCATCGAGGTTCCGATGGTCAGCGAATCCACTGCCAGGTCACGCCGGCCGTGACCTCGAGGTGGAAGTGATTGCGATGCGCGCGGTTGTAGTTCGGCGTGAGCACGACGTTGAACAAGCCCTGCTCGACCGCGGCGCACGCGATCTCGCGCAGTTCGCGCGCGGCGGCCGTGTTGCCGGCCGGCGCCTTCTTGCCGCACACATCGCGGTGGCGGCGACCCTTGAAGTCGGCGAGCACGTCGAGCGCGGTGCCGTTCTTCTTGATGAACCGCGCGGCATCGAGCGCGAGGCCACCGTTGTGGCGCGAACCGATCTTGTCGTCGGCCCATCGCTTTGGCGCTGCGCGATACATCGAGTAGTGCCGGACCTCGACGATTTCGTGGGCCGCGAGGATCTGCGAGAAATCGTCGAGCGCGAGGATGAGGCGGCAATCGGCGAGCTCCCAGATCGTCGTCGCTCGTGCCTCTTCGCGAAGGTTCGTGCGGAACGCGACGCCGTGCAGTGGGCCTCTCAGCCGCACCGGAGCGAGCACGCCCTTGGCCGTCTCGCGCGTGAAGCCGATGCCGCGCGTCGTCAGCTCGGCTTCGCAGTCGTCCTGGGACATTGCGGCGTAGCGCACCGCCGGCATCTCCGCGCGCGCGACGCGGGGGATGACCCCGAGCACGGCGGCGACGATGACGGCGCGCAACATGGCGCGACCATAGCCCAGAAGCGCTACCGCGAGGTCACTCGACCGATCACAGGCAGATTGCGGTACGGACCGGGACCGGCTTGCCGTCGCGGGGGCAAGACATCTGCATCTTCTGCATCGCATTGCGCAGGCACTTGGCCGCTTCCTCGTCGGTGGGGTCGGTGCCCCCGAACGGCTTCACGAACACCTCCATCGCTGTACCTTGTGCGTTGAGCTTCCAGTCTGCCCAGTAGCCGCGGATGTCGTGCGCTTTCTTCTTCTTCGGCGCGCAGGCGGCGAACGCGGCATTGGTCTCCATCGCGCGATCGAGCTGCAGCGCGCCGTCGGCATCGCTCCGCACGGTGACGACACCGTCGGCGAGATCGGCCACGGCGAGACCGGTCTTCGGTGCATCGGGCGGTGCGCCCTTCGCCGCGAGCTTTGCCGCCGCTTTCTGAATCGTCGCGACCTTCGTCTTGTCACCAGTGAGCGGGGCGACGTAGCGCACCCAGCGGTCCGCCGAGTGCTTGCCGTGACGTTCGAGATCGACGCGCACCTCGCAAGCACTCTTGTCGTCGCACGCCACCGTCGCGAGCGCCGAAGAGAGATTCGGGTGCTTCTGACCGAGCACGGCGACGAGCGATGGCGAGTAGCCGCACGCCGCACTTTTGTCGTGCCACTTCTTGGCGTCGACGAGCTTCTTCGCGGCCTCGACGTCCTTGGCGGGCACGATCGTGCCGCCTTCGGCCTTGGCGAGCGCGGCACCGACGGCGTTGCGCATCGCGGGTGTCGTCTTGACCGGGAAGTCCTCGGGATAGACGACGGCGATCGACATCTTGCCCGTGCCTGCAACGGCTGTCTTCGACTCGCCCTTGCAGACATCGAATGCGTTCTGGGCACTTGCCGTGCCTACGAGCAGGACCAGGAGCGCCAGTGAATAGCGAAGCATGGCGAAATCATACGCCACGGCGGGAACCAGCGTCGGTGCGGCGGTGTCAACATCCCGCCATGCGTCGCAGCTGGGCTCGTTCGGTAGTGTGTGCATGGACGACGTGCGCGGTGGTGCTCGGCAGTTGCCGGACGCCCTCGCAGCCAGTCGTCCAGAAACCTGTGGCGCCCTCCGGGCCCGTCTTGCTGGCGCAGCCGGCGGCGCCGAACGAGCGGCCGGCCGTCCCGATCGACGACAAGGCGGGGGAGTACGGCAAGCTCACGACCTCGCTTGGCGAAGCGGGTGTCGTCGCGACGACCGCGACGGTGACGACAATGTCGCCGCAGGAAACGCAGGCGTTGCTCGCGCGCGCGGAGCCGCTGCCCAAGCTCGACAACAGTGGCGCGCCGGTGCTGCGTCCGCCGAGCGCACCCCCGCCGCGCAGTGGGTCCACCGAACCGATCGCGTTCGTCGCGCAGACCGGCAAGATCATCGCCGACAAGCCGGTCTCTCCGCTCGCCGACAAGCCACCGGGGACGGTCGTGATGTCTCCCCCGCAGATCCTTCCTGTCGACGAGGTTCGGGCCGAGTCCGAGGTACGCGTGCGGTTCACCGAGCCGATGATTCCCGTGTCCGCGGTGGGCGTGGCGAACGCCGCGATCGCGACGATCAAGCCAGCGGTGCCAGGTTCGTGGCGCTGGATCGACACGCGCGTTGCGCAGTTCACCGCCGCGAACAAGCGCCTGCCGATGGCCACCGAGTTCACCGTCACCGTGCCGGCTGGAACGAAAGCGATCAGCGGCGCGGTTCTCTCCGTGGATGTGACCGAGACATTCAAGACGCCGCCTGTCTCGATCAGCGGCACGTATCCTACGGTGACGCTGCGACCAGACTCGGCCGTGCTCGTCAGCTTCGATCAGAAGGTCGACACCGCAACGATCCAGAAGTTCCTTCGCGTCGAGACCGAGCGAGGCAAGAAGCTTCCATTCACGACGATCGCGCTGTCCGACGCCCAGAAGCGATGGGCTCGCAATCCCTCCGTGAAGTACGAGGCGAGCGCTCTCGGTCTCTACAACATCATCATCGCGCCGCAGGGCGCATGGCCGCCGGGAACCACACCGCGCGTCGTGCTCGCTCCTAAAGCGCCGTCGCTCGAGGGCTCGCGCGTGTCGACCGCGGAGACAGGCGCTTCGTTCGATGTCGCCCCGACCTTCGCCGTGCGCGGCATCGAGTGCGATCGCGTGGACCGGCCGCGGATGACGGGCGCGGTATGCCCGGCGAACAACTACATCAGCGTCTACTTCACGAGCTCGATCGACGAATCGACCTATCGCTCGAAGAAGGTCCAGATCGTCGGCGAGCCATTCTACGATCACCAGCCATACAGCGACATCGTCACGCTGGAATCGCCGCTCAAAGTGGGCGGCGCGTACACGATCAGCATCGGCGACGGCATCCAGGACGTGTACGGCCAACCGCTCGTCGGCAGTCGCGAGCTCGCATTCACGACCAACCGGGTGATCCACGATCCGTATCTGTCGGCGCGGAGCGGGGTGTTCGTCCTCGATCCGCGGTTCGAGATCCCGCAGTGGGTGATCAACACCCAGGCGATCGCGACGCTGCACGTCGAGCTTTACCAGGTCGAGCCGACCGACTTCTTCGCGTTCATGGACTACGAGCACGGCGACCGCAAGACGCCTCCGGGGAAGCGCCTGTTCGAGAAGGACTTCAAGGTGGGTGCGCGCGAAGGTGCGACGGCGCGCATTGATCTCACGCCCGCACTGCTCAACGGCACGGGGCACGTGATCGCTGTCGCGACCGCAACGCCAGCCGCTGGTGCGCGCAAATTCGACACGAGCTCACGGAAGCAAACCGCGTGGATCCAGGTGTCCAAGCTCGGGTTCACGTCGCGTGTCGACGGCGAGCGCGTGCACGCGTGGACGCACGACATCACGCCAGCGAAGTTTCTCCAGCCGATCGCCGGCGCGCAGATGTCGATGCTCGTCGAGGACCGCAACGACGAACCGCCGCCGGTGCTCGGCGACGCGTCCGGTCACGCGGCCTACGACTTGCTGCCGCGCATCCAGCCCAAGCCTGGCGACAAGCCGGTGCGGTACCCGACCGCGCTGCTGCTCGCCAAGCTCGGCACCGATTCGACGTTCAACGCGATGAACCGCTATGAAAAGTCGACGCGACGCAACGACGCGCGCTGGTACGTCACCGACGACCGGTTCACGTACAAGCCCGGCGAGCCGGTCTACGTCAAAGGCTGGGTGCGCTGGATCGACGATGGCATCAATCCCGAGCTGCGCCTGCCGCCCAATAGTGAGCGGGTCTCGTACACGCTCACCGACTCGCGCGGCAATCAGGTCGCTTCGGGGACGGCGAACTTTACCAAGCAGGGCGGTTTCGACCTGACGGTGAACCTGCCGGCGAATATCAACCTCGGCACGGCGATGTTCAACTTCGTGACCAAGACCGAGCGCTATCGCCACCCGATCTCCGTCGAGGAGTTCCGCACGCCCGCCTACTCGGTGAACATGACCGACGACGTGTTGTTCAGCGGTTCGCGCCCGCTGTTTCTCGGTGACAGCATCAGCATGAGCACCGAGGCGAAGTACTACGCCGGCGGCGGCATGGCCGGTTCCGACATCGCGTGGAGCGTCTCGCTCGAGTCCGCGTCGTATCGCCCGCCCGGCTGGGATCGCTACACGTTCGACCCGCC
>JAYVWH010000432.1:0-1698 GCA_043786265.1 Kofleriaceae bacterium
CGGCACCGTGCTCGAGGTCCTGCCCGGTGAGGTTCAGTTCAAGCATCCCAACCGTGACAAGCAGCTGCGTGGTCAGGTCGTCGAGCTCGTGCTCGATTCTGCCGCGTCCGCGACCGACGACGTGTTGTTCGTCGGAGGACGGCCGCTGTTTTTCTAATGAAGACGTTGTTCATCATTCTCGCGCTGGCAGGCAGTGCTTCCGCGCAGGCACGCGACGACGGCTACTGCGACTACGTCGAAGGTGCGGCGAGCTCGCAGGCCGCGATCCAGTACGCGCCGGAGCTGTTCGGCAACGTTGGTTATGTCGAGCAAGGCCCAGGCTCGGTCACGCCCGATCAGTCGACAAAGGGCCTGCGCTACACCGCCGGTGTCCGGATCAAGCTGTCCGGTATCTACGAAGGTGCGGCGACGACGGGTCGTGCGCACGCAGATTGCCGGCGGCACAAGGCATTCGATCAGGTCCGCGGTGAAACGGCATCGCGTGCGATCGCGGCGCGCGTCGCGGTTCTCGACACCGCACTCGCCGAGGCGGACAAGATCCTTGCCGCGAGCGAGGCCGACTTCGCCGCTCGGCGGCTGACCGCGCAAGAAGCGACGGCCACGCGCGTGCGGGTCGAGGAGCTGCGCGAGCTGGCCGCCGAGGACAAGCGGCAGATGTCGTCGCTGCCGGCACCGTCGGCGACGCCGCTCGCGGGTGCGCTCGGTGCATATCGCAATGCGGATGCCGAGATGGAGCACTACGAAGCGAAGCTGCGACGCGCCCAGGCAATCGACGTGAGCGTGCGCGTTGGGGTCGACGACTACGACTCGCGGCAGAGCACATCATCGCCCTACTTCGCGGTCCTCTCTGTCGGGATCAACCTCGGCGTCCTGTTCCAGGGCTCGGCGAATGATCGCGCGGCCGCAGGGCGCAAGCGCCTGGTTCAGTCGGGGCGTGGCCTCGGCGTCGAGGGCACCGTCGATCAGCTCCGCACCACGATCGAGATCGAGACCAAGCGCGCAAAGGAGACGGAGGCCCTCGCCGGTGAGCTCGAGCGTCAGATGGATGCGCTCGGCCGCATCGGTGGTGAGGAGACCAAGCGCTACAAGCAGACCGTGTGGTTCGAGCTGGTCAAGGCGAAGGCGCAGCTCGCGTATCTCACGACCCACGTCGCGACGATCCGCGAAGTGCTGGGAGGCGAGGCGCAATGAAGTCTGCGCTCGTCCTGCTAGCATTGGTGGCGTGTACCGGATCGCGAACCGAGGCGGCGCCGTTGAGTGACCACGTGACGCCGACGATCGATCTCGCGCCAATCGCGGCAAATACGTTGTGTGTGACGAAGGGTGAGCTCGCCGACAAATCCGTTGCGGTGCCCACGATGCGTGGTTTCGCGCTCGGTACTGGTGGTGACGCGGCGCAGCTGACGTTCACCTATCGCGGTGAGTCGCAGGACTCGCGCGCGCTCGCGAGTGGTGCGATCCGCCGTCAGCTCGGGCTCAAGCTGCGCGCGCAAGACAGCTGCAATGTCGTCTACGTGATGTGGAGGCTCGACCCGCGGCCCGCGATCGATGTCTCGATCAAGGTCAACCCGGGCATGTCGACCCACGAGCAGTGCGGTGCGAACGGCTACACGAAGGTGCGCTCGCGCGTGAAGCACTATGTGCCGGCGTACGAGTACAACACCACCCATACGCTGCGCGCCGAGATCGTGGGTGACG
>JAYVWH010000433.1:0-4060 GCA_043786265.1 Kofleriaceae bacterium
ATCGCGGGACGGATCGGAATCAGTGCCGTCACAGACGGCGCGCAGTGGCGAGCCGACATCCGGCTCCTCGACACACGCTGTCGCGGCAACGCCGATCACGATCAAGATGAACGCGCGCCTCACAAGCCACCGCTCGTCACTTGCACGACCCAGTTTGCGACCTCGTCCGTCGGTTGGAAGCCGACCACGAGCGTCGTCGGACCCGGTGCGAACAGTTGC
Source organism: Kofleriaceae bacterium (assembly GCA_043786265.1). Lineage (GTDB taxonomy): Bacteria > Myxococcota_A > Polyangia > Haliangiales > Haliangiaceae > JABFXX01. The sequence continues at coordinate 220 of JAYVWH010000433.1, forward strand.
GTCAGCGATGTCACGTCAGAGACGGCCTCGTCGCGCGAGGTGTCGATGAGCGCGGTCGTGTCGGCCACCGCGACGGCGACCGTGCGGAGCCGCGGCGTCACTGGCATCACCCCTGGCGGACCCTCGAGAACGTCGTTGGTGTCGCTGGTGTCGCCGTCGCCAGTTACATCCACGTTGCGTGCGATCTCACTGAGCGGCTCGTCGCCCTCGCGACGAATCACGATGCGGCGCGCCTCCGGAACGCTCGATCCCGCGTCGAGCGGCATCCGGCCGAGGTCGAAGTACGGCACGGTCATCCCTTCGTAATAGAAGATCGATGGCGCAGCGAGCGTCTGCCCACTGCCAACATCGACGCGCACGTCAGGTCCGGCGATCGGACAGTCCACCGCGAAGGTCTGCGCCGCTGGTGATCTGACCAGGCCTCGTGACACCGCCTCGCTCACGGCCGCAAACGAGGTCAGCAGCTCGCCCTGGTACGCCGGGGTGATCTCGACGAAATAGACCGCCCAGAACGGCGAGTAGCGCGGATCTCCCGGGATCGCTTCGATCACGTTCGGATGCGCAATCCTCACCAGCTCTCCACTTGCGTCCCGAGAGGCGAGCACGAACAGCGGCGCGGCAACGCCAGGGGCCGGACCGAAATTCCATGCGTGGACGAGCGCACCATTCGCGAACGCGGTCTGCCGCACGAGCGTGCCGGCGAGCCCATCCGCGTCGGACAGCTGTGCACTCAGTTCCGCGCTGTCGAGAATCGACGGCACGTTGCTGCCGGCGGGCAAGATCAACCGTACGTCGCCAGGCGCATCACTGACGAGTGGTTCGAGGCAGCCGGCGAGTAGCGCGGCGACGGCAGCGGTCAGGTAGGTAGTGTTCATGTCGGTCCTGTCGCGAAACCGATGTCGATCGTTACGGAGACCGTACCGACGTCAGGGGCGTCGGCCGTACGCACGCTCGTGAGTGCGCGAGACACACACGTGACTAGTGGCGGCGCCGCTGTTCCGCTGATTGCAATACTCGTCGCGCGCCGGCTGTCGTCGATAACGAACGTCGCGCGCGCCACCTGGGTCGGCGTGGCGGAGCTGACCGCGGCGCGTCGCGCACAGTCCGCGATCTCCGGCATCGTGCGATCGATCGCCCGGCGCACGACGACCGTCGACAGCGAGCCACGGGTGCTAAGGCCGGTCAGCACGCTGCGTGTCAGGAGCGTCCGGGCTACCGGCGGCGGCGAGGGCGCCGGCGTTGGCATCGGCGTCTTGATCTCGGTGCTCGGCTCCACTGGTGCGTCCGCGATCGCAGGCAACCGCACCGCTGTGGACGATGCCGCGCTTCCGGCGCTGGCGAGCGCTGGCGTCGGCAGCGCTGGCGTTGGTGACGCTGGCGGCGACGTTCGCTTCGGCGACAGACGAGCGATCGGCGGGGGACGCGTGAACGGCTGCATCGGTTCGGTCACGGAGACGCTCGACGCGGGCGGCGCTACGGGGGCCGCCGCTGCCGGCGCGGGCATCAGTGGCGCCATCGACGGAGGGGGCATGACCGGCGCGGTTGCCGCGGTCACCGGTGCACTCGCGCGCGCGCTCGGTCGCTCCGACGTACCGGTCAGCGCGAGCACGAGGACAACCCCGGTCGTCACGGCGAGCGCCGGCAAAGCGAGCCATCGCTTGCTCGCGCTCGACGTCGTCGCCAATGTCGTCGCCGGATGCGATGGGGTCTCCGGGCCGCTCTCGATCGACTCCGCGGTGCCCTTCGGCGCCGCTGCGCGGGCCGGCGCGCCCGCCCTTGCGATCGCGGGCGGGGGCTCGATTGCCGCGAGATCGAGCGCATCGAGGGCAGCAATCACCTCGGTAACAGACGCGTAGCGATCGGCGGGCCTGCGGCGCAGGAGCCGCGCGACGAGTGCCTCGAGAGCCTGGGGAACCGAGGCCTCGCAGCGCGACGACATCGGCGGCGGCGCGTCGCGTGCGTTGAGACGGATGACCTCGAACGGCGTGCCGTCGTGCGGCGTCTTGCCGGTCAGCATCTCGAACAGCGTGACGCCGAGTGCGAACAGGTCGGCGCGCGCATCGATCGACTCGCCGAGTGCTTGCTCGGGTGCCGCGTACGCCGGGGTGCCAAGCGCGATTCCTGCGGTGGTCAGGCGTGCCGAGTGCTTGTCCTCTTCGTGCGAGATCGCGAGCCCGAAGTCGAGAATCCGCGGTACTTCGCCGGTCTCGCGCTCGACCACGATCACGTTGTCCGGCTTGAAGTCGCGGTGAATGAGGTCGAGGCTGTGCGCGTGCGCGAGCCCGAGGCACATCTGGCGTGCGAGAGCGATCACTCGCGTGGGTGCGAGCGGCGCCTCCTCATCGATCAAAGCGCCCAGCGTGCGCCCGGTCACGAGCTCCATCGCGAGATACATCAGCCCGGTCTCGGTCTTGCCGAAATCGACGACCGGCACGACGTTCGGGTGATCGAGTCGGCTCGCGGTATCGGCTTCCTGCGCGAATCGCATCCGCGTAGAAATGGCGACGGCGAGATCGCCGAGCAAGATCTTGATCGCAAACTGGCGATGCTGCAGTCGGGTGTGACGCGCGCGATAGACGCGACCCATCCCACCCTCGCCGACGAATCCCTCGATGACGTAGTGCTCACCGACCGTCGCACCGATCAGTGGATCTTCACCACCTGCCTCCAGTACCGCACCGTCGCTCGGACACCGGGCGAACTCGGCGCGATACGCGGCATGGCACTGGCTGCACCAGCGCAATGGAGCGTTGTCGACAGCGGGCTGCACCGCCATCAGCTACGCCCGACCCTGCAGTTCGGATCGCTGGCTTTCGCGTATGGGTGAAAAAAACAACGCGGCTCAGATACGCGCCTTAGCCACCTTGGTTACGCAGCTCGCTCGAACTACGTCAGCCCACTCGCCCCGACACACCACCATCGCGTCTCGGACTGTGTACGGGCTACGCACCCAAATGGATCGGTGACAAACTTCCGCTCATCCTGTCGAGCAACGAGATCTCGCCGAAGAAATCGCCGCCCTCGGCGAGCTCGAGAAAGACGCGCTCGCCGGTCTTCGTCTTGACCGTCATCTCGACCCGGCCCTCGCAGACCACACCCATCCAGTCTCCCGGATCGCCGTACTCGAACAGCGTCTCTCCCTCGTGGATCGGGACGGTATCGACGCGCTCGGCAAGTAGCGCACGGTCGTGCTCGTCGAGATCGGCGAACAACGGAACACTTCCAAGGATCGCTGCGGTGGTCGACATCGGCATCGATGCAGCTAAGTAGCGAATCAGCGCTGTTGGTCGCGCGCGACCAGTGCGTCCACTGCGGGGTCCAGGTGAGTGAATACGAGCACGATGTCCCCGGCGTGCGCCCCGGCGAGCGCGTCCGTCACCGCCTCGAGCTCCGTCGCGGCGAGCGCGATCGTCGAGACACCATGGTCACGCAGTCCCGCCTCCAGTAGCGCGGGGACGGCACCCGGTGCGCGGCCACGCAACAGCTCGGGCGGAAGCTCGCGCACGATGACCCGCGCCGGCGTGCCCGCCGCGATCGCGCCAGCCACCTCGTCGAGCTCTGCGTCGAGGCGATCGCCTGGCATGCCGATCGTGACGTGCAGCGCACCGTGCCCCCGCTCGGCGAGTAACGCCCGCGCGAAGCTGATAACGGCGCGGATGGCGGCCGGGTTGTGGCCGAAGTCCAGGAGCACCGTCACTCCTGCGACGTCGGTAACGTTACCGCGGCCGGGGTTGTCCCCGCGCGACGACGTGAAGTCGCGCAGCCCTTGCACGATCGCGGTCTCCGGAATCCCGAGCGCATGGGCGAGCGCAGCCGCGGCGAGCGCATTCTCGACGTTGTA
>JAYVWH010000434.1:0-6843 GCA_043786265.1 Kofleriaceae bacterium
GGTAGAGACGCGATCAACGCGCTCACCCACAGCGCGCGGCCGCGGAACAACCGGCGCCAGGTCACCATCACGAGCGTGCGGACGACGTCGACCGAGCTCGGGAGGCTGCGCTCGGTTGCGCTCATCGCCGACCCCCGTCCCCGGTCAGGTACTCGAACACGGCGCCGAGGTTGTTGTCGGGCGAGGTCATCGCGCTGATCGCCACGCCGCCCTCGAGCACGACGTCGGACATCTGGTCGTAGCACCGGTCAGGATCGCGGGTTTCGACCAGCACTGCGCCGCGCTCGAACGCGATGCGGGCAACGTGATCCTGACCGGCGAGAGCGGCGCCGAGCACGTGCGGCTTGTCGCAATCGACGCGAATGCGATGCGGATGGCGATCGATGAGGCGCCGGATCTCGTAGACGTTGCCCTCGGCGAGCACCTGGCCGCGATAGATGACGACGATCTCGCTGGTCAGCGCCTCGATCTCGTAGAGCACGTGGCTCGAGATCACGACCGTCTTGCCGCTCGCGGCGAGCTTGCGAATGCGCTCGACGATGTCGATGCGCGCCATCGGATCGACGCCGGTCAGCGGCTCGTCGAGGAGGATCAGCTCCGGGTCGTGGGCGATCGCGGTCGCCAGCTTCGTGCGCTGGCGCATGCCCTTGGAGAAACCTTTGACGCGTCGGTTCGTTGCGTCGGTCATTCCCATCTCGGCGATCGCGGCCTCGGCCGCCTTGCGCGACTGCGAGCGCGGCACGCCCGCGAGCTCGGCCATCGCGGTCACGAGCTCGGTCGGGGTGAGCTCGTCCCAGGTCTTCTCGTGCTCGGGGGCGTAGCCGATGCGGCGGCGGACCGCGACGTCGTCGAACGGGCTCGCGCCGAACACGGTCAGCGAACCGCGCGACGGTCGCAGCAGGCCGGCCATCATCTTGATCAACGTCGACTTGCCGGCGCCGTTGGGGCCGAGCAGGCCGACGATGCCACCCTTGAGCGTCCAGTTGATGTCGGACATGCCGAGCACGTGGCCGTACCACTTGCTGCAGTTCTTGGCGACGACGATGCTCACGACGAGCCTCCGACGCCACTGCGCTGATCGCGTGAGACCTGATACCAGATGATGACGACCGCGGCCGCGATCTCGATGGCGAGCACGATGAAGCCGCTGATGCCGTCGAGACTGTTGGGATGGCCGCGCAGGATCTTGATGTCGAACCACTCGAGTGTGACTGCCTGCAATGCGGTCTGGATATCGATGGCAGCGGCAGCGCCGCCGATGCCCACAGCAGCGAGCGCAGAGCCGATGCTGCCCACGATCAGGTAGTACGCGGCCCACAGGGCGAGTGCGTACCGGCGGTTCGGAACGAGGGCGCTGATCGCGAGCGGGATCGCGGTGTACGCGGCGGTCGCCAGCAGGCCGATCGCGAGGACCTTTGGCAGGATCGGGAGGTAGCTGATCAGCTGATCGGTGTCGTCGGACAGACCGAGCCGGAAACAGGCGAGGAGCAGCGGCCCGAACAAGACCAACGTCGCGACGAGGAAGCCGTAGCCCATCAGCTTGCCGATCACGTAGTCGCGCGGCCGGACGCTGCGCACGTAGTAGAACGTGAACGCACCGCTCTGGTTGTCGGTTGCGATGATCGCGGCACCGAGCGTCAGGCTGAGCACGAACGCCATCCGGCAAAACTGCGGGATCGCGAGCGGCACCACGCCGTCGGCGAAGCTCAGTGCGAGGTGGTTGGCATCGCTGCCAAATCCACGCACCACCTCGTTCGTCATGAAGAACAGCAGGCCGCCGGCGATGCACAGCGTGATCGCGGCGCCCCCGAGCGACAGCTTGTAGCGCCACCACTTCTTCCATCCATCGGCGATCTGCTGGCGCATGATCACGCGCCAGCGCGTCGACGGAGCGAGCCGTGTGCCGACGTATCGCTTGTAGCCGAGGTCGTGGATCTGGCCGCTCATGGCGCGGCCTCCGGTTGCTCGCCGAGCACCCGCAGAAACGCGTTCTCGACGCTCTCGCGGCGAACCTCGATGCCGCGCACCTGCAGCCCCGCGGCCTTGGCCTGGCGGAACACGAGCTCGCTCGTCGCATTCGCCGGCAGATCGACTGCGAGCGCGACGGGCGAGGTCACCTTGCACGTGGCACCTGCCGCAGTCAGAAGCTCGGCGAACTTTGCCGCGTCCGCTTTGACCTCGATCGTCAGCTCGGTGTCGCGGCCACGCGCGCCGCGCAGCTCGTCGATGCTGCCGGCGAAGCGGATCTGCCCTTGATGCATGATCACGGCGTGGTCGCACACGCGCTCGACATCGGGGAGCAGGTGCGTCGACAGCACGATGGCGCAGCCGCGGCGATCGGGGAGCTCCATGATCAGCTGCAACATGTCGTCGCGTGAGCGCGGGTCGAGGCCGTTGGTCGGTTCGTCGAGGAACAGGATCTCGGGATCGTGGACGAGCGCCTGCGCGAGCTTCACGCGCTGCTTCATGCCGGTCGAGTAGCCATCGATCGGCTGGTAGCGCTTCTCTTCGAGGCCCGCGTAGTACAGCGCCGCATGAGCGCGCTGCATCGCCTCGGTGCGCGGCAGTCCCGACAGCTCGCCGGCGTACGTGCACAGCTCGACCGCGGACATCCCCGCGAGGAAGGCCTCTTGCTCAGGCATATAGCCGACGCGGTCGCGGATCTGCGGACCGGCGACGCGCGCATCGAGCCCGAGGACATTGGCCTTGCCTTCGAACGGGATCAGCCCGAGCAACGACTTGAGCAGCGTGGATTTGCCAGCGCCGTTGGGACCGAGAAGGCCGATGATCCGCCCGTCGATCTTTGCGTCGAGATCGCGCAGCGCGTGAATCACCCCGTAGCGCTTCGTGAGCTTGCCGAGCTCGATCAGCGGTGGGGCGTCGCTCACGGGTGGCACCCTACTATCATTCGAGGACTTCGATGCGCACCGGGACCACGCCGGCCTCGATCATCTTCAGCTTGCGCGCAGCGGCCTCGGAGAGATCGATGATCGCGCGTCCGTAGGGGCCTCGATCATTGATCCGGACCTCGACCGACAGTCCGTTGCGCTTGTTCGTGACGCGCACGCGAGTGTTGAAGCGGAGCTTGCGATGCGCGGCTGTCATCGCGTTCTTGTTGAAGCGCTCGCCCGATGCGGTCGGCCCTCCGTGCAGGCTGCCGCCGTACCAGGTGCCGAGGCCTTCCTGCACACCGTTCTGCATCCCGGTCGTACGCTTGCCGGTCGTCGTCGATTTCGCGCCGGCCCCGCCGCACGCGACGATCAGCAGCAGGCTCAGCAGCGCGAGCGCGCGGGCTACTTCACGCATCCGGCGCCGAGCTCGCGACCCGCTTTGTCGAGGGCGACCGAGCGAAGCGAATGGCCGGTCGGGCCGTCGCCGAGCTTCTTGCGCGCTTCTTCACCGTGGCCCTTGCCGAGGATGTCGCGCAGGTACGCCGTGCGCTCGAAAGTGTCCGAGTGCTCCTTGGTGTGGCACTGCGAGGCGCACAGATCCGCGGCGGGATCGCGCGCGATCGCGTACGGCTTCTCCTCGCCACCCTTGGCGGCGTGGATCGAGCCGGGTCCGTGGCAGGTCTCGCAGCCGACATTGACGAGGCCATCGGTCTTGCCCATGTTCGAGCCGCCCGGCTTCTCCCAGCCGGTGACGTGACAGCCGGTACACTCGTAGTCGAACTCCTGGCCACGATCGGTGAGCGTCTTCCACGCGCTCGCGTGGCGCGTTGTCTTCCAGAAGTCGATCTGCTCCTGATGGCAGTCGCTGCACGCTTCGTTGCCGACGTAGCCTGCTTGGCCCTTGGCGGGTGGCACGGGCAGCTTGCCCGCGGCGGCTTTGACGTTCGCCTCACCGGCGGCGTGATCGTAGGCTTTGATCGCGTCGCGCACCGGGGCGCTGCAGGCGAGGGTCTTGTTGATCTTGATCTGTTCGAACGTGAAGTAGCTGCCCTTGTCGGGCACGGCGAGGGGCTGCGTCTCGAGCTTCTTTTTCAGTGCGACGACCTGGTCGCGCTCCGCCTGCTTCTGCTTCACAAACACGGGATCGGCGCTCTTGTCGTCGGCGAACTTCTTGAGGGCGACGTCGAGCGATGCGAGCTCGCGATCGAGCTGGGCGATCTTGGCCGCTGCCGCGCCGCGACCGATTGCATCCACGAGCGCGCCGCCACCGGGGCGAACCGTCACGTCGACACGGCTGACGATCTGACCGCGGTTCGCGGGGATCACGAGCCAGCCGTCTCCAACGTGGTCCGCTTCTACGCCGATTGCTTCGGGCTCCGGTGCGACGGCGCCAAGGCCGCCCACGGTGATGTCGATGCCGCCAATCTCGCGTGCGACGCGGACCGCTTCGCGCTTGCTCGGCGCCTGGACGAGCGCGACGATCACTTGCGCGCCTTGCTTCTTCAGCTCCGCGACGGCGGCCTTGCCGGCAGCGACGGGGTCGCCGACTGCAAGGTTTTTCACCGCGCCCTCGGCTATGACGCCGAAGATGCCGACCTGGGTACCGCCGACCTTGGCCACGGTCGCGGCCTTGGCGTCGAGCTTGACGTCGGCGGGCAGGTTCGCGGCGATGCGCGGGATCCGGATCTTGTCGGGGCCCTTCACCAGGTCCGCGGGGCCCAGGCCCAGTGCGCTTATCTTGAGCTGTTGCTGATACACGGTCGCGAGCAGGTCGGCCTTGAGCTCCTCCTGAGCATCGAGGTGCTCGGGCACCGGATCCTTGGAATAGAGGAGGGACCCGGCATCGACCACGAGAACCGGGCCACTGGCGCGGGCGTCAGCGATCAGCTGAGCGGTCCGCGAGATGTCGCCGAGCGGGTCCGACGTGCAGCCGCACGGCCCGATCTGGCCGCGAACTTCTGCCAGGGCGAACAGGGTGAACGACGGTCTGGTGGGGGTCGGCTTGTCAGGAGGACCAGCGCCTTTTACCTCTGATTTCGAGCAACAAGCCGCCGCGGCGACGAGCGCCAACGCTGCCAGGCGCATGACAGAGCCCCGGATCATTGCCGTCGATATAGCACGTTGACAGGGGCTAAGTGCCTGGGTAGATTGCCGCGCTCTCAAAGAACGTGCTGGCACCCAGCTCGAGGATTCAAATGTCTGTAGCGATTCGCATGTCCCGTCAGGGCAAGAAGAAGTCTCCGTTCTACCGCATCGTTGCGGCCGACAAGCGCGCCGCGCGCGATGGTCGCTTCATCGAGCTGCTCGGCACCTATCACCCGATCACGAAGGTGCTCAAGCTCGACACGGCGAAGTACGAGCACTGGATCTCCGTCGGCGCGAAGCCGTCGGGTACGCTCGGCTCGATCGTCCGCCGTACCGCGCGCGCTGCGAAGGCCGCGTAAGTGGCCGAACCCGATCTCGCGGAGCTCATCCGCTATCTCGCGGTCAACCTCGTCGACAAGCCGGACGAAGTTCGTGTCGAGCTGATCGAGGAGCGTCAGGCAAACGTCTACGAGCTCGAGGTCGCAGAGTCGGATCTCGGTAAGGTCATCGGGCGTGGCGGCAAGACCGCACGTGCCCTGCGCACTGTCGTCCAGACGGTCGCGCCGCGTTCGAGCAAGCGCACGCTCGTCGAAATTCTCGAATAACAGCCCGCGGCCCACTGCCGTGCGTGGCGAATCGAAGGTCGAGATTGGTGGTGTCGCGCGTGCCCATGGCATCCGCGGCGAGATCGTAGTCGTCACGCACGACCGCGACTCCGACACCCTCGGCAAGATCCCGTCGATCTACATCGGTGGGGTCGAGCACAAGATCGCGGTTGCCCGCGATACCCAGCGCGGCTGGCTGATCGCGCTCGAGGGCATCAGCACGCGCAACGACGCCGAGCTGCTGAAGGGGAAGCGCGTCGAGGTCGACCGCGACCTGCTCGAGCTCGACGAGGAGGACGTTCTCCTCGACGACATGGTCGGCTGCAACGTGCAGCTTGCCGATGGGACGTCGTGGGGCGTGGTCTTTGCGGTCGACGTCGGCGAGTTCCAGGACCTGCTCGTCGTGCATGCGCCCGCCCCGAACGAGGACCAGGTGATCGAGCGCCTCCTGCCGATGATCGACGAATACATGAAATCGGTGGATGTCCCAGCGCGCCTCGTCATCGTCGACCCGCCCGAGGGTCTGCCCGAGATGATCACGAAGAAGAAGAAGAAGGCCTGACGTGCGGTTCACCGTCGTGACGCTGTTGCCCGAGCTGATCGAGCCGGCACTCACGGCGGGTGTTGTTGGCCGCGCGAAGGAGGCGGGGACGATCGTCGTCGACACCGTCAACCCGCGCGACTTCACTCACGACAAGCACCGCACCGTCGATGACACCCCGTACGGCGGTGGTCCTGGCATGGTGATGAAGGCTGAACCGCTGCTCGCCGCGATCGCCGTCGCCTCCGCGCTGCGCAGTGGCGACGCTGGTGGGGGAGGGTCGCTAGCGAAGGATGCACTGTCGCTCGGCAAGCGTGTCCTGCGATCCGTCGAGTCGACGCTGACCAAGCTCGCGGCTCCGCGGCCCGCCAAGGTCGACGACGGTGCCCACGCCGGTGCCTCTGCGGAGTCCGCGGTCGACGATGCCGAGGCCGCAATTGCCGAGCTCGAGGCGCAGCTGCGCGGCGAAGGCACCGTGCTTCCTCTGTCGGCCAAGGGCGCGACTGCCGTTCCGCCCGCTGCGCCTGCGGGGAAGGCGAAGGTCCGAAAGCCGGACGAGGACGATGCGGCCGCCGAATCGATGCTCGCCGAGCTCGAGCTCGAGCTCGGAATGCGTTCGCCGCCCCCGGATCTCCAGATCGGTTCGCAGCGTAGCGATGCCAAAGTTCTCGGCCCCGCTCTTGACGACGATCCTGGTCCGAGCCCGAGCCCGAGCCCGAGC
>JAYVWH010000435.1:0-8294 GCA_043786265.1 Kofleriaceae bacterium
CGTGTCGAGCCAGGCGGATAGGCCCGGTGCAGCCGCGCGTGCGACGTCGCGCAGGTCCGCGCTCACGAACGCGAGCTTCACGTCGCGGCCGCGCAGCGCATGGAGCGTGGGAGCAAGCAGGCGCAGGCGGCGCAGCGTATGGATGTCGCCACCGTGCGCGATCGCGAGGATCGGCATCGCGCTGCGTGCGCAACCGGCGAGCGGTGGTGGGGCGAGGCCCGTCGCTGAGAGGAGTGAGGCGAGTGACGAGCTCGTAGCGAGGACCGCCGCGAGCGCCGAAGGCGCTAGCCAGTGGGCGACGATCAGATCCCACGCGGCGGCGCGTCGATGGACTTCGCGCATGAGCTGCGCCGAGAAGCGTGCCGCTGCGAGATAGGCGCGAACGCCACCGCGCTCGAGCTCGTCCGGGGCGCCTGCACCGTCGAACAGCGAGCTTGCGATCGTGTGGGCACCGATGACCTCGACGTCGTGTCCCGCGGCGCGCAGAGCATCGACATGTGCCGCGACGAAGTTTCCTGCGTGATCACCGTCGCTGCGGGGATACGAGGTGGTGACGACGCCGATCCTCATTAGAGTAGTGCTCAGCCGCGCGTGAGGCGGCGGGCTTGCGCGGCGATCCGCGTGCTCCACGAGCGGAGCAGCACCCACGGGAGCGGATGCAGTGCGGTCCCAAAGTTGATGCCGCTGCGCCAGTGCTCGCCGTAGATCGGCCGCACGGGAACGTCGACGACGCGAACGCCGGCGACGTAGAGGCGCGACAGCAGATCGTTGGGATAGCCGTAGCGCGCCCACAGCACGTCGAGATCGATCGCGGCGAGTGCACGGCGATGCATCGCGGTGTAGCCGCACTGCGAGTCGAATACGTGGTGATAGCCCGAGGTCACGCGCGTTGCCGCTGAGAGGAGGACGTTGCCGACGATGCGCGACGTCGGCATCGCGCTCCACACGTCGGGGTGCTTGAAGCGGTTGCCTTTGACGTAGTCGGCCTTGCCGTCCGCGATCGGTGCGAGCAGAGCCGGCAGATCTTCTGGATCCATCTGTCCGTCGCCCGCCATCACGACGGCGACATCGGCCGTGCCGGCGAGGATGCGGCGGTAACCGGTTGCGATCGCCGCACCCACGCCGCGATTCTCGGTGTGCCGCACGACTTCGGCGATGCGGTCCGGATTGACCCGGGGGAACGCGGCAAGCGCGACCGCGTCGGTGGCGTCCGTCGAGGCGTCATCGACGACAAAGATCTCGTCGACGAAATCGGGGATCGACGCGACGGTCGCGGCGATCTTCTCGCCTTCATTGAAGGCCGGGATGACGACGGCGATACGCAGCTGTCGGAACACGGGCCCGTTGTAGCACCCGGCGGCGCAGCTTTCCGTCTATGGCGTGTCATAGCACCGTGCTAAAGCCAGCCTCATCAACGGACCGGAGTCGGTCCGGACTGGAAGCACGAAATGCCTGGCGGAGTTAACAAAGTCATCTTGGTCGGAAACCTGGGCGCAGATCCGGACATGCGGTACACGCCGAGCGGGCAGGGCGTGTGCGAGCTACGCGTCGCGACTAGCGAGAGCTGGAACGACAAGAACGGTCAGCGCCAGGAGCGCACCGAGTGGCACCGCATCGTCGTGTGGGGCAAGCGCGCCGAGGTTTGCTCGAAGTATCTGTCCAAGGGCCGCCAGGTCTACGTCGAGGGGCGCATCCAGACGCGCACGTACGACGACAAGGACGGCAACAAGCGCTACATCACCGAGATCATCGCCGCGGACGTGCAGTTCCTCGGCGGTGGCGGTCGTGAGGGTGGTGAAGCCCGCAAGGGTGGCAACAGCAGCGATGCTCCTCCGCCCAGCGATGCCGACTTCGGTGGTGGTGGCGCGGGCTACGGCGGCGGTGGTGGCGGCGGTCCCGACGACGACATCCCGTTCTGATCGGTAGCCCGGGTCCCAAATGACTCGGGCATCATTCACGTCGATGTTGCCGCGCACTGGCCTGTGGGCCCACGCCGATTTCATGCGGCTGTGGTCGGCGCAGGCGATCAGTGCGTACGGCTCGCGGATTACCCGCACTGCGCTGCCGATCATTGCGGTCACGACACTCGGCGAGCCGAGCACGGTCGTTGCGCTGCTCGGTTCCGTCTATCTGATCCCCGGCATCGTGCTCGCGCTGGTCGCGGGTGGTGTCGTCGACCGCAATCGCAAGCGGCGCATCCTGATCGGTGCCGACATCGTGCGGGCGTTTGCGGTCGCGTCGGTCACCGTCGCGTGGGCTATGCACGTGCTGTCGATCTGGCACCTGGTCGCGGTTGGTGCGCTCGTCGGTGCGGCCTCGGCGTTGTTCACGATCGCGGATGTCGCTTACTTGCCGACGCTGATCGAGAGGAAGGCGCTCGCCGAGGGCAATGCCAAGCTCGAGGCGACCGAGGCTGTCGCCGAGATCACCGGGCCCGCAAGTGCCGGCGTGTTGATCAGTGCGCTCGGTGCGCCGCTTGCTGTGGCGATCGATGCGGCGAGCTATTTGTGGAGCGCGTTGCGCTTGCAACGCATTCGCACGCCCGAGCCGCCGCCGCAGCGTGCGCCGTCGGCACAATCGAGTACGTGGCAGTCGCGTCGCGATCTGCGTGATGGGATGAGCGCCGTGTTCGGGCACCCGCATGTGCGGCCAGTCGTGATCACGCTCGTCGTGTGGTCGGTTGCGGGCGGGTTCTTCACGGCGCTCTACACACTGTTCTGCTTGCGGACGCTGCACCTCTCGGAGGTGACGTTCGGCATCGTGATCGCTATCGGCGGCATCGGATCATTGTTCGGTGCGTTGATCTCGCGGCGCATGGTGGCGTGGTTCGGCCTGGGGCGTACACTGATCGCGAGCGCCACGATCAGTCTGGTCGGTGCGGTGTTGATCCCGCTCGCGCCCGTCGGGCAGCCGTCGACGCTCGTGCTGCTCGGTGCGCATCAGTTGATCAGCGACTGCTTCTCGGTTGCGTTCGTGATCCAGGCGGTGACGCTCCGACAGACCGTGCTGCCGAAACATCTGCTCGGTCGCGCGAATGCGGCCGTCCACGTGTGCACTGCGGGCCTCGTTCCGATCGCGGCGCTCGTCGCGGGCCTCCTCGCCGAGATGCTGTCGATTCGTGATGCGGTGTGGATCGGCGTTCTGATCGGGCTGATCGCGCCGGTGTTCTTGCTGCCACTTCGGCACGTCGTTGCGATGCCTGAATCCGGTTCCTCGGCGGAAATCGGGCGGGCGACGGGTAGTTAGAAAACCGCAGATCTCGCATAGACCGCGCGGCTCGGCGCGGCGTTGATATGTGTGCATCGTTCGTCACCACGGCCGATGCGCAGTTCGCAAAGGCGCCGCCCACCACGGTCGTGGCTGTTAACGCGGGTGCTGCACCGGCCGATATCTACGAGCCCGGGATGCGCATGCCGCGCCGCGTGCTCGATCGCGACACCGTTCGTACGGCGCTCGTAAAGGCACGCGCGACCAACCTCGCTGCGTTCCGCGCCTACCAGCTCAAGGGCACGTTCCCGAGCAATACCTTCACGAGCCGCAAGCTCAACGTGTGGCAGGACGACGCGGGCAATCTGTGTGCGGCCGCGACCATCATCAAGGCGTCGGGCCAGGATGACCTCGTCGAGCGCATTGCCGGGCGGAACAACTTCATCCGTCTCGCGGATATGAAGCAGGGCCCGCTGATGGACTGGATCCTGATGTCCGGATTCACGCAGGGCGAGATCGCTTCGATCCAGGAGCCGTTCATGCCCGTGATGCGCAAGCCGACCGAGCCCGCGCCGTCCGTTCTCGTCGATGCGCGCAAGCGTAAGGCGGAAGATGCGCGCCTGCGCGCCGTGTACAAGAAGGTCGACGCGCAGATCGTGAAGCACGCCGCGAAGAGCCTCGACCTCGCGACCGATCGGCTGATGAATAATCAGCAGCTCGCGTGGCAGCTCGTCGACGCGCAGGCGTGAGGTGATCGATTGCACGCGCTCTCCGTGCCGCTGCGCGGACCGGCACAGCCGGCCCTTGCTCCGCAGTGCAAGGTGAGGCGCGCGCGAGTACAGTGCGCGCCCATGCAGTTGCCGTCCCTCGCCGATGATGCGAAGCGCCTATGCCAGTCACTGCTGCGCATCGACACGACGAACCCGCCCGGCAACGAGCGCCCGGCCGCCGAGCTCCTCGAGCACGCGCTCCGCGAGGCGGGCCTGGAACCGCAGTTATTCGAAGGCGAGCCGACGCGCACGAACCTCGTCGTGCGTCATCGCGGTTCGGGCACGAAGCCGCCGCTCCTTCTGACCGCTCACCTCGATGTCGTCGAGGCAGATCCGAGCAAGTGGTTGCAGCCGCCGTTCTCGGGTGTCGAGCACGATGGGTGCTTGTGGGGTCGCGGCGCGATCGACATGAAGAACATGGCGGCGATGTGCACCGCGATCATGCGCCGCCTCGCCGCCACGAATGTGCGGCTCGAGCGCGATGTGATCTTTGCGGCGGTCGCCGACGAGGAAGCCGGCTGCGATCTCGGTTCGCGCTATCTCGTCGAGCAGCATCGCGCGCTCGTCGAGGCCGAGTACGCGATCGGCGAGTCGGGCGGGTTCTCGCTCCACCTTGGTGACTCGACCTTCTATCCGATCCAGGTCGCCGAGAAAGGCTTCTGCTGGGTGCGCGCGCGCATCACCGGCGAGGCGGGCCACGGTTCGATGCCACGGCAAGACAGCGTTGTCACCAAGCTCGGTGAGGCGCTCGCCGCGCTCGGCACCGCGCAGCTGCCCGTCCACGCGACGCGCTACGTGACCGACTTCCTCGATGCACTGCGCGCGCGTCAGCCGGGCATCATCCAGCCGCTGTTCAAGCTGCTCGCGCGCCCCCACTTGCTCGCGCGCATCACGCGTCTTGTCCCGGGCGCGTCGGTCGCGCGCGGGTTCTCGGCCTTGCTCAGCAACACGGCGGCGGCGACGGTCGTGCGCGCCGGTGCGAAGACCAACGTGATCCCCGGTCTCGCCGAGTTCGAGATCGACGGTCGCACCCTGCCGGGACAATCCGACGACGACCTTCTGCGCGAGCTGCGCGCTGTGCTCGGCGAAGGCGTCGAGCTCGAGATCATGAAGTCGGCGCCGCCGATCGTCACCGAGCCGATCGCATCCCCGCTGTTCGACACGATCAAGCGCCAGATCGAGGCGCGCGAGCCCGGTGCGGTCGTCGTGCCCTATCTCATTCCTGGGTTCACCGACGCGAAGTACTTCACTCAGATGGGTGCGCGCTGGTACGGCTTCTCGCCGGTCAAGATCGAGAAGAGCTCGGGGATCAAGTTCGCCGACATGTTCCACGGCCACAACGAGCGCGTGCCGGTGGCGGGCCTCGCGTGGGGCGTCGAGGTTCTCGATGCGGTGGTGCGCGAGATCTGCGGCGCCTGACCCACGTGGGTTTGCCTCGCGTGGGGCGTCGAGGTTCTCGACGCGGTGGTGCGCGAGATCTGCGGGCCTTGAGCCAAGGCACTCGACGCCGTCGTGCGCGAGCTCTGCGGCGCCTGAGCCAGTGGGCTTGCGAGTGCGCTCGACGCTGTCGTGCCGAGAACTGCCTGGGCTCGAGCCACGTCTGCGCTGTCCCTGGTCTGATCAGCGTGGATCTTGCCGACTCGGCTGTTGCCTCAAACCGCATCGCTGGCGTGATATCGAGGCAGCACATCCATGGGAGTCGTAAGCACGGCGTGCGAGCGCGAGCTCGCCCCTCCAAGATCGCGTCGTTGCAGCAGATTGGTATTTCCGCTATGTCTTTCATGATGGCCCGCACGAACTGGCTGGCGCTCGTCGCGATCGCGGCAGGATGCTCGACCAAGGCTTCGCCGCCGCCATCGCGCACGGAAGACCGGCAACCTGGGCAGCCGACCAAGGCTTTGCCGCCGAACCCCATCACACCCGTCGCGCTCGCGCCGCAGCTGCTGCCGGGCTGGACGTTCAGGTCCGCCGACGACGGCTGGTGGAGCGCGGGCGGCGACGAGCAGCTTTACGTCAGCCACGTTGACCTCGGCAACCTTGCCGCCGGCAAGTCCGCTGCCGAGCGCGCGGAGATGGTCGCTGGCGTTTTTCGCGAGGCGAACCGCCGGCAAGGCGCCGCGACGCTCGCCGTCGCGACGGATGCGCTGCCGGCGAAGGTCGGTCGTCCGGTGGCGTGCATCACCGCGGTCAACGTGAGCGGCCACGCGCACGTCTTCTCGTGCGGACTCGCGCTCGATAGCGGGCCGGCGCTAGGCATCGAGTACACCAGCTACCGGGACGACGCGCTCGACGTTTTCAATGCGCGCGCGGCGAGCGTCATCGGAACCGTCGCCGCCGTCGCGAACTGATCGAGAGCGTTGGCGAGGTGCGAGGAGCCGACACTCGTGTGGTCGCGCATCAGCGGGTTAGCGCCTTGCTGGCAGGACGGTGGGGAGACGATCCTCAACTTCACTTACGCCGGTTGGCGGCTCGCGCTTCGGTTGTCATCGCGGCGCGGGGACGCTGCGACTTTGCCGGCGCTGAGGAACTCGAGCTCGAGCGGTGCCGGCGATTGTATGTGTCGTGACGATCGCGATCGAAAGGTGAGGCGACGTTGTATTGTCCGGTGTTCGGACAATCGTGTGAGTCCAGCCCACGGACGATCGAGTCCGCCTCACGCCGGACGGCGGACAACCGGCGCGTGTCCTTTCGGAGTCTTGCGCGCGGCACCAACCTTGCTGAGGACACTCACGACGCATTGGCGTCGAAAAGGAGATCCAGATGCAGAAGAAAATGTTCAAGGTAATCAGCCCGGTCGATCGTCGCGATGGCGGCAAGTTTTGGATGCGTTGCGGTAGCGCGTTCGTCAACAAGGACGAGTCGATCAACATCTACCTCGACGCTCTGCCACTCGCGGGCATGGGCAAAGGCGACGGGGTGACCCTTCAGTTGCGCGAGCTCACCGACGAGGAGCTGCGCGAACGCGCCGACAAGAAGTCGACGTACGCGGCTCGTGGCGCAGTCGATCCGAACGGCTTGCCATCGCTGCTCGGGGCACAGCGCGGAGGAGTCGGCGGAGGTGCCGGTGCGGGGGATGGTCCCGACGTGATTCCGTTCTGAGGAGTCATGAGGATGAGAATCGACCTTCACAAGCTAGGTCACCGGCTCGTCCCGGTGTTCGCGATCGGGTTGCTCGTGCTGTCGATGGGCGGCTCGTGGCACCTCGCGAGCGCTGCACCGCCGACGATCGCCGAGTCCATCCAGGCAAGTCTGCCGCCGGAGCCCGAGCGTCCGGTCAAGAAGGCGGGGCGCGAGCTCACCGGCAAGCTCAATCTCAACACCGCGACCCAGGAGCAGCTGATGCTGTTGCCGACGGTGGGTCCGGCGAAAGCCGAGCGCATCGTCACGTGGCGCAAGAAGAATGGTGGGTTTCGCCGACCTGCCGACCTGCGTCGCGTCAAAGGCTTCGGCTACAAGACGTTCAAGCGTCTCGAGCCGTACCTCGACATCAAAGGGGACTCGACCCTGAAGTGATCGCGACGTTGGATCGTGTCAAACCAGCGCGCCGGCGAGGCGAGCCGGGGCCCGGCTCCGTCGAGAATCAATGGTGGTTCTCGTCTGGTGTGGGTTCATCGTAGTTCGAGGTCGGCGTGCGAGCTCCCTCCGCATGCCGAGGCCGGGCCTCGCCTCGCCTCGCCGACGCCATTCCAAATTCTCGTTCGGACCCACGCGGGGCGCGCGCGTCGCGAAACCCCCGCGGGTCCGCGCATAGGGCGCGACAAACCCATGTGGGTCGCAACACCGCGTGGGTTCCGATCGGCGCGACTCGGTCAGCGACCGGTGAGCGCGACGGAGAGGGTCGACGTCTTTGCACCAACCTTGACGCTGCGGCGCACGATTGTCGGTACACCGTAGCTCCACACACCATTCGCGTTTGTTGTGGCTACGGGCGCCTGCCAGAAGGTCAGCTCGTACGTACCCGGCGCGAGCTCGTCGATCCGGTAGTGGCCGAGGTCATCGGTGATCGCGTAGTAGGGCGTCTCGATACCGATCACCCAGGCCGGCGAGAGCTTGCCGTCCTCCGACTCGACGCGCGTCACACCGGTCTTGGCCTCGACCTGCACGAAGCCGCCCTCCTGGAGATCCTGCGTCATTGGCGCAGCCTTCTCGAGAGTGAGCTTGATCTTCGTGCGCGACTCGTCGCCGTGGATCGTGAGTGGACCCGGTAACGGCGAGACGATCTGAGCGGCCGGGACGAGCGCGCACCCGCGCTTCGCGACGGTGCCACCAACGGAGATCGGTCGGGTGTAGTAGGGGATCGCTCGGCCCTGCGCGACC
>JAYVWH010000436.1:0-3165 GCA_043786265.1 Kofleriaceae bacterium
CGTGGGTTCGTGGGTTCGTGGGTTCGTGGGTTCGTGGGTTCGTGGGTTCGTGGGTTTGCGCCTGTCGTCGTCGTAAAACCCGCTGTTCGCGGCGCTGAATAGAAGGCTCAAATTCCAGTTTGCAGGAATGCGGCCGAATAGTTCACCGAGAGATCGTCCCTTTGGTCGAATCTGTATTGACGAGGTTTGGCACCGTTCTCGACGACGAGTCGAGCAATGCGCTCTCATCGCTTCGAGGAGGCGATGGGGTTCGCTCTGCGCGCGTTCGCGCGGAGATTCAAAACGCGATCGCATCGACAACGTTCGCTCAGCGCAGATCTCACCCCATCGCACCGAAAAATCGCGTGCTAGAAGTTTTCTAACGGAGAAGGAGTGCGTGTCATGTTCTTGAACGAGCGCGTCGAGACGAGTGGTGGCCGGGATAACGATCGTGATGCCGGAGCCGGTGGTGGTGAACCCATCGGCATGGGTGGTGGCGATGATCGCGAGCAGCTCGATCGGCACCACCAGCTACATCGACGCCTGAAGCGGATCGTCAAGGCGCGCGGCTCACTCGATCTGCACGAGGCTGAGGCATTGCGCGAGGCGCAGGAGACGCGGATGTGGCGGCGGTTCGGCTATTCCAGCCTCATCGACTACATGGAGACGGAATTGGGTTACACGCCACGCGCGGCCCTCGAGCGCCTGCGTGTCGCGAACGCGCTGCCCCAGCTGCCGCAGATCGCCGCAGCGATCGAGCAAGGTGACCTTACCTTCTGTGGTGCGCGCGAGCTCGTCCGCGTCGCGACGCCAGAGACGGAGCATGTGTGGCTGGATGCAACGAAGGACATGAACGTCCGCGAGGTCGAGAGTGTCGTCTCGGGCCATCGGCCCGGCGAGTTGCCGACGGATCCACCTGATCCAAAGCTACGGACTCGCATCCTTCGCTACGAGGTCACCGAGGAAGCGTTCGCGATGATGCGACAGGTGCAGCTCTTGCTCGAGAAGGAGCGCGGTGAGCGTTTGCGCGATAGCAGTTTGATCGAAGCGCTGTGTCGTTCGATTCTCGACGGAGCCCGCGGTTGTTCAGTATGCACATCGTCAACGGCGAACACAAATCAAGGCACGCCTGCAACTGCAGTGGAGGGGGACGGTTCACGGTCTCGGCATGATGGCCGCGGCCGCGGCCGTGGGGATGGGGATGGCGATGGCGATGGCGACGGCGATGGCGACGGCCGCGACCACGATCGCGACAGAGCCATCGACGCCCGGCATGCGGTTCGAACAGTGGCCGCGTATCAAGTCGCGGTGACGGTCTGCGCCCGTTGCAAAAGTGGCTGGCAGGATGGCGCCGGCCTTGTCATCGAGATGACGCCACCTGCGGTGGAGCGAGCGCTCTGCGACGCTCAGGAGGTCGGCTGGCTCACCGGCGACGGTACCCAGCGAGCAAAGCAAGCAATTCCGCCCAACGTGCGCCGGACCGTGATGCGCCGCGACCACGGCAAGTGCCAGGTGCCCGGGTGTCGGTCAGCTCGTAACGTCGACCTCCACCACCTCATCCATCGAGAGCATGGCGGAACGCACACTGTCGACAACCTCGTAGTCATGTGCGAAGCGCACCATCTCGCCGCTCACGACGGTTCGATCGTGATCGAACGGATCAACGGCGAGATCAAAGTCGTCCGCGAGGCACGCGATGCATTTACCCGCGCGACGCGCGCCGTCGAGGCGGGCAAGGCACTCCGCGACCGCGGGATTGATCGGCATCTGGTCCGCGACGCCCTCGAGAAGACTCGCGCTCACGTGGGTACGAGCGATTTGAGTCTCGCGCAGTGGATTGCAATCGCGGAACGCTATCTGGAAACTGAACCCAACTGAGGACAGCTCTTGGTCTGCTGCGGCCCATCATCCTCGACAGCACGCTAGCGACCGACCGCTGCCGCGCGCCTTCACCCCGACTTCGATTGCACGACCCCACGAACCCACGTGGGCCTGCCGATCGAATACTGACGGACGTGTCACGTTCATCGCGTGCGCCCCTGCGCGTGCAGGTTCTTGCTCGCGACGAGCTGCGACGACGCAGGCGAATGCGGACGATGTCGCGAAAAACTGACGGCGTGTCACGTTCATCGCGTGCGCCCGCTGTAGTCGGCGGGTTCGTGCTCACGAGGCGCTACGACATTCGTCCAGTGGCCACGCGCTAGTGCGTCGCGCGTGCCCCGTACTCGACCGTGCGTGCGATGCGACGACTGCGCGCGATGTCCGTAGTGGCGGGTAGGCGCCCGCGCCTCGCGTTGTCAACGTCCCCGCGTGGAGGTAGCTAATAACGAAAGCTCAACCGAAACGAGGAGGATGCGATGCAGAGAATGACAATCGTGCGTGGAGTAGCGTTCGCGAGCCTTGCCTTTGCTGCGACGGCCTATGCGAAACCAATCGCCATGGTGGCTCCGGCCGACGAGCTGAAGTGGGACAACGTCCCTGGATTCGACGGCCTGCACATGTCCGTCACACAGGGCAATCCGGCCAAAGGCCCCAGTCACTTCTTCCTGAAGTTCGACAAGGGCTTCACGGCGCCGGAGCACCATCACACCGCCGATCACTACGTCACCGTCATCGAGGGGACGCTGGTCCTCACCATCGATGGCAAGGAGAACCGGCTCGGACCGGGGTCGTACTTCGCGTTCACCGGCAAGAAGGTTCACGCGACGAAGTGCGACCCGGCGGCCGACTGCCTGATCGAGATCGATGTGCGCGGCAAGTGGGACGTCGTCCCGGAGAAGAAGGCCCAAGCGAGGAGGGCGCCGAAGGCGAGGCGGTAGCAAGACCCGGGGCGAACCGGTCGCCGAGGGTTAACAGGTAGCCAGACCGAGGCGCGGACGGCGATGACAACATCGGCGTGTCAAAACATGTCTCGCCCGAGCGGTACGGTCGACCCCTCACCGAGCTCGCGCGCGCAACGGTGAGATGACGTTGCTCGCCGTCCGTACCGCCCCACCACTCACCGACCTCGGGCGCGCTACCATGCGCGCATGCCGAAGATGACGGTCGCCGAGGTCGAGGCGCTGATGGACACGGCCTTCCCCGACTGGCGAAAGCTCTCCGAGATCATCGGCCTGGGCGAACACGACCTCACGTTGCGCATGCCGTTTCGCAAGGAGCTCGTACGCGCGGGCGGCACGATCTCGG
>JAYVWH010000437.1:0-3310 GCA_043786265.1 Kofleriaceae bacterium
CGAAGTCATCATCCCGATCGCGCCCGCACGCGCTCCGCCTGACGACCCGCTCCCCGACCTCGACTTCGGCCGCTGAAACCCCATCGACGCCACCGCAGCCATGGTGACACCGCGAACTCGCGCCGTCGGATCACGTTGCGCGCCCTCCGACCAACCCGTTCTGTTCTCTCCCTGCCGTGCTGCGTCCCCGCTCCGAAAAGCCGCATTGACCTTCCTATCCTCTGAACGCATGCGAACCCGTTCAGTTTAGCGCGAAACCAGCTGCTCGAGGTGCCAGGTCTGGAGCTGGAGCTGGCTGCGCATCTCGCGTTCGCCACGGCGCAGGGACCGCCCGAACGCGGCGCCGAATCCAATCATGCTGAGTATGTAGATCGCGATCATCGCGTACCAGCCGGGTATGCCAAGCCCGACGGAGTGGAACTGGAATCCGTCGGGCATGATCGTGAACGTTGCGCCAAGCACGCCGGTGCGTTGGAGCACGAGCGGCGCGAGTGCTGCGAGGGTCATCACGACTGCGATGATCGGCGTGAACAGTCCGATGAGAGCACGCGGGTGCGCGCACACCACGAGCGCGGACATCCCGGCGAGGCCGGCCCCCGCGAGGACCGAGCCGAAGGCGGACACGACAGGGACCTGGCTCGCGACGGCGAGTCCGATCCAGATCGCGCCGGTTGACTTGCCGCGTGTCGCGCGCCAGGCGACGACCGAGGTCGCTCCACCGGCGAGGAGGAGGGCGAGCGCGAAACCGGTGGCGCCGTTTGCCACGAGCAAGATGGCGGCCGCGATGTACAGGACGTGAGTGCGCAGCGCGGTCCGCGCAGCCTCTCGCTCGATGTGGACATCGGCGTCGGCGGTCGCGGCGATCACCTCGGGCGGCACGTGGCGCGGCGGCTCGAGGATGAGGCGTGCGACCAGCTCGGCGGCGCCAGCAAGCTCCGGATCGAGGGCGACGGCGCGGCCGGCCTCGCGCATCGCGGTGGCGCGTTGGGTGTCGTCGGCGTAGGCGGCGCGCGCAGCGTCGAGATGCTTGGACGCGAGCGTGCGCCGGGCTGCGAGGTTGCGATCGCCGTCGACGTAGGCCTGCACGGCCTCGCCGACCTCGCGGGCAGTGCGTGGGCGCGCGGCGCGCTCGAACTCGGTCGCGCGTGTGTACAGTTCCACGAGCTCCGGCGCGGCCTCACCATCGCGCGCGAGGATCTCCTCGAGCACGCGGCCGAGCGAGAACACGTCGGTGCGCGGATCGATCTCGGCGGCGCCGCCCGCTTGCTCCGGGGACATGTAGCCGCGCGTGCCGACCACGGCGCCGGCCTCGGTCAGGCCTGCAGGCGGAGCGGAGACGCCCAGGGAACGATCGCGTCGAGGCCGGCGCCGGCGAGCTTCTTCATCGCAAAGAACGGCATGCCGCTCGCGTCGCGACCGAGCTCGTGCACGGGCGCGATCGCGGGACGTTCGATGTCACGAGCACGCGATCCTCTTGGTACGCGCGTTCGAGGAGCTCTTGATCTGTCGCGCCGAGGATGGAGCGATCCCGAAGGTGATACGCGTCGACTCCGTCCGCGATCAGCGCAACCGCAGCCGCTGGCGACAGATTCTCATCGAGTAGAAGCTTCACGGACACGCGGACGCCCGACGCGAGGATAAGCGGTCACATAAAGCTTCGCGAACTCAACGTCCTGTTCTTCGAGGTACGGATGGTCGTCGACGATCTCCTTCACGACCGCCCCACGTCGGGCCATCTCGCCGACCTGGCGAACCGCAAGGCGGCTGTTCGGGAACACGGTCTCGCCGCCCAGGATGTCGTCCCGGGTGACGAGCTTCTTCTTCCACTTCGCGAACCGCTCGACACGGTCTTCGACGTCACGCACCACGGCGGCGAGCTTGACCTCGAAGTAGCCACCGATCTCGATGCTCTTGGGTGGCGTGCGCTCCGCCAACGCCGCGACGATCAGCCGGTAGACCTTCTTGCGATCGTCCACGCCAAGGTCCAGACCGAGCCTGGCGAAGGCGAACAGGTACACCACCTCGGCAAGCGCGAACCGCGGGGGCCCCTTCCCTCCCTCGAACACGTCGTACTCGACGTCCTTGCGAACGCGTTTCTCATCGAGCCCGAACAGCGCGAACGAGAATCGGTTCACGAAGTGGTGGCGCGAGAGGCCGGCGAAGATGGAGCTCAGGATCGCGCTTCGCCGCGCGCAGGGCGCGGACATCGAGGTGTTCTCCGCGGTCTGCGAGGGCCGGATCGCCGACAAGCCGGCGGGGCCGCACCTGCTCGGCTGGGATCGTGCTAGCTGAGCTGCGTCCAGACCAGGCCCGCACCGCCGCGAAGTGCGCATCGAACGACAGCAGCTCGGCGCCGCTCTCGAACGCGTGGGCGGCGATCCAGATGTCGTTGCTCGGGATCGGTGTGCCGGCTATCCTCCCGAAGCGCAAGCTGACCTTCAAGGAGAAGGCCGAGCTCGCCGGCATCGAGGACGCGATCAGCACAGCCGAGCAGAAGGTCGCCACGCTCGAGGTTGCCGTCCAGGATCCAGCGCTGTTCAAGGATCGCGGCGCGGAGGTCCAGTCGATGCTTGCCGAGCTCGAGGTCGCGCGCGCCGACGTCGAGCTGCTGTTCGCGCGCTGGCAAGAGCTCGACGCGATTCCGAAGGAGTAGCTTCCGAGCTACGGCTGCCGCGCTGACAGGCTACGTACCTCACTTTGTCCAGGCGAGCTGGTGCGCGTGCGTGTCGGCGCAGTGGCGCATGCTGATCACCTGACCGCGATCATCGAAGTGCCAGACGTGCGCCTCGTCGACCTCGCGGATCGTGCGGCCCGTCCGTCGGACTGTGAGATCGAGATCGATCAGCGCCACGACCAAGCGCTCGTTGCCGAGCAACGCCTTCACCGCGAAGTGGGTGTGCTCGCACTCGGTGCCAAGCGCCTGGAAGAATGCGACGACGCCGTCCTTGCCGCGGCGCGCTTGCAGCCAGGGGACGTCGGTCGAGACCGGGGCGTAGTCCCAGGAGATGTCGTCGGAGATCCTGGAGAGGATCGCGGGGATATCTTTGCGGCCGAAGGCCTCGTAGATCGCTTGCACGGTCGGAATGTGTTTGGACATGCGCTCACGTTCGCTGATGGCCGCTAACGTCAGCATCGGCCAGATGGCCTATGTCCGCCGAACTGCGCGACATCGAGTAGGATTCCGCGGTGGCGGCCGAGGTAACTCGTATGGCGGAGGTGCTCGGCGGGCTCTCGCTGGCGATGGACGTCGCGAGCGCGAACCAGCCAGAGAAGGCGCTGCGCACCGTCGTGCTCGCGATCGAGCTTGGCC
>JAYVWH010000438.1:0-1853 GCA_043786265.1 Kofleriaceae bacterium
CCACCGGTACGGTCGGCGAGATCGCGGTCTGGGAGATCGAGAACGGGGCGGAGATGGATCATCCGTTCCATCTCCATGGCATGTCGTTCCAGGTCCTCGACGACGCCGGGCTGGTCGTCCTCCGGCCCGGGTGGAAGGACACCGTCAACGTTCCGCGCAACAAGACGGTGCGGTTCGCGGTCCGCTACGAGACGGCAGGACGCTGGATGTATCACTGCCACATCCTCGAACACGCCGAGCGCGGCATGATGGGCGAGCTCGATCTTCGAGCCCCCTGAGAGATGCGCTACGGGTGGTGCGCGAACACGGAGGTCTTGCCATCCTTCGTGAATGCGATGACGTCATAGGGCTGCTTGGTCGAGCCTTGGTCCATGCCCGGCGACCCGAGCGGCATGCCTGGCACGGCGATGCCTGCGACCGCGGGCTTCTCGGCGAGCAAACGCTGGATGTCGGCCGCAGGCACGTGGCCCTCGACGACGTAGTCGCCAATCTTCGCTGTGTGGCACGACGTATCCTTGTCCTCGAGGCCGGCGGCCTTGCTGACGGCGCGCACATCGGCGGCGGCGACGTCCTTGACCTCGACCTCGAAACCGTTCATGCGCAAGTGATCGACCCACAGGTTGCAGCAGCCGCATGTGGCGGTCTTGTAGACGGCGACCGCAACCTTGGCGGGTGCAGAGGGTTTCGGATCGGAGCAGCCGTTGCCCGAAGCGATCAGAATCAGGAGGGCGATGGCGGTAGTGATGGCGCGAGACGTCATGATGTGCGGTGTTTAGCAGAAAGCTCCCCCGACGCGACAATTCTCGCCGGTTGCACGGCGAGCGATCGATTGTGGCCGCGCCGGTTACATCCGCGAGCTACGTGACAAGTGACAAATCAGGCGTGGAACGCGCGGTCATCGTGTTAATTGCAGAGCCTATGACCAAACTCACCAGCACGTTGATTGTAGCGGCACTACTCGCCGCATGCGGATCCAAGTCGAAGCCGACGACGATGACGACCGCGACGACGACGACGACCACCACCGATGACCAGGGTTCCGGCAGCGCGGTCGCCGTTGTCGACAAGCCCGCAGACAAGCCCGCAGATCCGCCCCCACCCGACACGACGAAGATGAAGGCCGACCTCCTCGCCGCCGAAAGCGCCGCGTACGAGAAGGCCAAGCCGGTGTTCGAAAAGAACTGCGCGAACTGTCACACCAAGGCCGGCAAGAAGTCCTCCGCGAAGAAGCTGGGCCACATGGACATGGGCACGTACCCGTTCGGTGGCGAGCACACCGCGTCGATCGGCAACGAGATTCGCAAGGTGCTCGGGATCGACGGTGCGAAGCCGACGATGCCGTTCGACAAGCCGGGCTCCGTTAAAGGCGACGACCTCGCAACGATCAAGGCGTGGACCGAGGCCTGGCAAGCGGCGGGCGCCGCCGGCGTTCACCCTGCCGAGCCGGCCGATAATGACTGATCAGTGCCCCGAGCCCATGTCGTGACCCGACATGTCCGAAGCCCATATCCGAACCGTTCGAGCCCGGCGGACGCGCTACGCTGAGCTCGATGCTCGAGACTCTCTACCGTCGCCCGCTCCCGGATGACTCGATCGCATTCTCGTCGCCTGAAGGACGACAGCTCTTCAGTGAGGCGCTCGTGAGTGGTGGACTCGGTGGATACTTCACGCTCGCGGAGCAGTTCCATACCCAGTCCGAGCCGTCGTTCTGCGGCCTCGGTTCGCTGGTAGTCGCGTCGATGCAGTAGGCGGCCCCCAGGCTGAAGCGGTGACCATTCTCTTGCTCGTCGTTGC
The DNA here is from genome assembly GCA_043786265.1 of Kofleriaceae bacterium. Classification (GTDB taxonomy): domain Bacteria; phylum Myxococcota_A; class Polyangia; order Haliangiales; family Haliangiaceae; genus JABFXX01. The sequence continues at coordinate 1,795 of JAYVWH010000438.1, forward strand.
CGACCGACTCGCGTCCGCACCACCGAAGGGTCCGTGATTTCGACGGACCTCCGCGAGTG
>JAYVWH010000439.1:0-2414 GCA_043786265.1 Kofleriaceae bacterium
ACCGGGATGGCCGGGCTCGAGGGAGGTGCGCGCAGCGGCAGCTCGAGGTTCGGGGCGGTATCGCTCGCATCGACGAGCATGCGCGGCCGCGTGATCAACGCGTCGTCGCTGCCGGGCAGGCTCGCCGGGTCGGCGACGGCATCCCAGCCCATCGTCACGCCTCCCTTGGCCACCGGCGGCGTCGGGCCGCGCATCGTCCGCGTCGGGTCGCTGGGATTGCTCGCAGGCTCGATGCGGACCGAGCCGTCCTCGTCCTTACGAACCTCGATGGGCGGGCGCTCCTCGTATTGCGGGCGCAGCGTGATCATGTCGTCGAGGTAGTTGATGCCGGGCGGTCGGACCGACAACGGCGGGGGCGCGGTCATGCCGGGCAGCGCGACCTGCGCGGGTGCGGGCGGGCGAAGATCCGTCGGGGGCGGGACCGTCATGTTCGGCGGCGTGCTCGGCGTGGTCGGCGGGCGCAGCCCCGGACTCGGCGACAGCGTCGGTGAGCGGCGACCGATCGGGGGTGACTTCGTCGGGGTCTTGAGCGGCGGCAGCGTCGCGGCGCGCTTGCGAGCGGCCGACGGCGAACCCGGCGCGGATGATGACTGCCTTGTATCGACGGGAATCTCGGCGATGATCTGCTGGGACATGATCTGCAGATCTTTCGAGCTCGCGGCGCTGTCGACCACCGCGTCGCGCGGCAGGACCTTCATGTCCTTGGACGCGTCGGTGAGCGCCTTGTTCGCGTCGGTCGCGAAGCTGAGCACTTCTTGCGAGCTGCGCTGCGACTCCATGAGTGGGTTCGTCACCCGACGCATGTGTGGGTCGCTCTCGTCGAGGCCCGACACGGGCAGGGAAGCCGCGAGTCCGGCGAGGTTTGGACCGCCGCCGACGCCAGAGGACGCCTTCATCGCGCCCGGGTTGGAGTCGCCGCTGCCGCTGACCGATGGATCGTTCGAGTAATCCGAGGGCGGCTTTCTCGCACTCAGCTCGACGACGTTGCTGATGTCGTCCTTGGCATACTTGACGGTCGCGTCGTCGTCGCTCGAAGCAACGCGCAGCGGAATCTCGGCGGACAGGTCCTGGTGCGCACCCGCGGCGTCGGCCTTCCACGTCTGCGCGAGCGATGCGCGCCCGACCGGCGCCGTGGTCTTCGTCGCGAGCTCGCTCGCCTCGCGCAGGCCCTTCATGTTGGGTGTCTCGCCCGCATCGTCGGTGCGTGCGAGGGCATCGGTCGAATCGCGCTTCGCGGCAGCAGCGACGGTCTCCGGCTGCCCGGGGCGATCGAGCGAGTCCAGGCGCGGGCCCGTCTGCGTGACTTCCTTCGGAGTCGCACTCGCATCCTGCTGCGCCTTCTGCCACGGATACTCGATGCGACCGTGGTTGGCGTGACGGATCGTCTCGCGCAGCGACACGGCCATACGGCGCAGATCGCCCATCGACAGACCCGAGTCATCGAGCTGACCGAGGTGGAGCTTGCCGTAGACGATGCGCTGGACGAGGCTGTCGATGGCGCCCAGGTCGGCCTTCTTGATCGTTCGCGAGGCCGCCTCCACCGCATCGCAGATCGACAGGATCGCGGTCTCTCGGCTCTGCGGTGGAACACCGGGATAGCGGAAGTGCTCGACGGTCAGGCCCTTCGGATTTCCGTGCTCGCGTGCCTTGCCCCAGAAGTACTCGAGCACCCCGTTGCCGTGGTGCATGTGCATGAAGTCGATGATTCGCTCGTGCAAGCCCGCTCGCCGCGCGGTCACGATGCCTTCAGTGACGTGCGCGAAGATCGCATCGCACGACGTCTCGGGCGGCAACTTGTCGTGGGGGCTGGTCTCGCCCGGCTCGAGGTTCTCGATGAAGTACTTCGGCTGCAGCGACTTGCCGAGGTCGTGATAGTAGGCACCGACGCGGACAAGCCGGCCGTTTGCGCCGATCGCGTTCGCGGCGATCTCGGCCATGTTCGCCATCATCAGGCTGTGCTGCCAGGTACCGGGCGCTTTGGTAGCGATCTGGCTCAGCAGTGGATTGGCATAGTCCTCGAGCTCGACGAGCTTGCTGTGCGTGATCTCGCCGACACAGAGCTGGTAGAGCGGGATCAGCGGAAGCGCGAGGAGCGTGGCGATCGCGGGACCTACCGTGCAGGCGATCCACGCCGAGTGCAGCGGGTCATGCAGCTCGTCGAGGGGCAGGCGGCCCGTCGTGAGATAGAGCATGAGCGGGTAGGTGGCCGCCGTGAACACGGTGGCGGCGGCACCCGCGACGAGCACGGGGCGGAGCAGCTTCTTGGGCCGCTCTGCGATCACGAGGCCCGCGACGCCCGCTTGCACGAGCAGCATGGTCGCGACGCCAACGTCGAACGGTACGAGGAGCGCCACGACGAGTGCCGCCAGTGTGCCGGTCGCTAGACCGACGATGCGATCGAGCACGAGCGTCGG
>JAYVWH010000440.1:0-5334 GCA_043786265.1 Kofleriaceae bacterium
CGTCACCATTCACAACCTCGCCTATCGCGGCATCTTCCCCAAGACCGTGATGACGGAGGTCGGGTTCCCGTGGTCGCGGTTCACCGTCCACGAGCTGGAATTCTACGACCAGGTCTCGTTCCTCAAGGGCGCCATGGCAGCGGCAGATGTCGTGACGACCGTCAGTCCGTCATACGCGCGCGAGATCCTCACACCGCAGTTCGGTGAGGCCCTCGACGGATTCCTGCGCGCCGATGTCGCGCGCGTCGTCGGAATCGTCAATGGCATCGACACCGAGATCTGGAATTCCGCGACCGACCCGGCGCTCGCTGCGCCCTTCAGTGCGGATGACCTCGCCGGGAAGGCCATCTGCCGCGCAGCGCTCGCAGCGGAGGTCGGGCTCGAGCTCGAGCCACACCAGCCGCTGATCGCAGTCATCGCGCGGATGACCGGTCAGAAGGGCCTCGATCTCGTCGCTGACATCGTACCGCTGCTCCATCGGCTCGATGCAAAGCTCGTCGTGCTCGGTTCGGGTGAGCCCGAGTACGAGGCGCGCTTCCGGTGGCTCGCGGAGACATTCGGCGATCACATCGCGGTGAAGATCGGCTTTGACATCGACCTTTCCCACCGCGTCTATGGTGGCAGCGATCTGTTCCTGATGCCGTCGCGCTTCGAGCCGTGTGGTCTCGGCCAGCTCTACGCGATGCGCTACGGCGCGCTACCGATCGTGCACGCCGTCGGCGGACTGCGCGACACCGTCACCGATATCGATATCGCCCGACCAGGCATTTTGCGCCGCCCTCGCCCTGCGCAACGGACGCGTTCTGGCGTCGGCGCATACTCGGATCCGGGTGGGACAGGCTTCGCCTTCTCGCCGGCAACGCGGCAGGCGCTCTTGCACGCGGTGGAGCGCGCGGTCGCGCTGTTTGCGGTCCCGCCCGCCTTCGCGTCGGCGCGGCGCTCGGCGATGCTGCGCGATACGTCGTGGGCCGTGTCCGCTGCGCAGTACACGACGCTCTACGAGTCACTGCGCCACTGAGCTCGATCCGCGAGCTCGATCACCTGAGCTGCGATCGCGCGGGTCGCGTAGGTTGCTCCGCGTGTTCGTCGGCAATGACCGCAGTTCGTATATGCCGTTTCCGTCACACGCTGCAGAGCGTCGGTAGAGGGCTGTTGACGGCCTTTCTGGTGATCTTCGTCTGTGCGGCGGACAGTCCACCCACCAAACGGTCCGACGCGCGGACCGCCGCCCGCCCGTCCACCATCTGACGTCCGTTCTGCGGACCCTGATTGTCCGCCCGACGGACCCGAAATGCGCCAGTTCGTCCGCCCCACGGACCGAAAAGTCCGTGTGACGGACCCCGCGTCCGAGAGGCGGACGGACTGCCATTCAGGCCACCGGATTGCCACGGTGTGGCATTGCCGCTCGGTGCACCAGCGGACCTGTGCACCGCCACCGGAGGTTGTGATCATGCCTGTCAACAACTCCCTCCAAAGACCGAGTTATTCACAACCTAAGTTGGACCTAAAGGCCTGATTTACAAGGATGCAAGCGCGAACGCGGAGGGCGTGTGAATAACTTGTGATCCCGGTGTGCCGTCGACCCCCGGGAGCGACAGAGGTTCAATAACTTACGACATATGTGGAGCGATGTAGGTCTTGCCCTCATCGCATGACACAAACCACGTATGTGGCTGCGGGAGTGCGTCCAAAACGCCCACTCCGTGAGTGGTGCTCGTCTTCGACGCTGAGCGTCAATCGCCCCACTCCCGGAGGTTGCCCAACCTCGTCAATCGCGTTGCATGCGCTTGACGATGGCACTCACCGCACCGCAGCAGCGCCCGCGGCAGGGTCCGCAGCAGCAGAGCCGGCAGCGCCCGCGGAGCCCGCAGCAGGAGCGCCCGCGGAGCCCACAGAGCCCCTGCCAGCGCCCGCCGCAGAGCCAGCGCCCGCCGCAGAACCAGCGCCCGCGGCAGAACCAGCGCCCGCCGCAAACCCGGCACTCAGCTTGGCGAGCCGGCACGCCTCGCCATCCTTGGCAGCGCAGCCGCGTTCCAGTAGCGACTGACCGCGTGCGCGATCTGCGGGGATGCCGGCGCCCACCATCATCATCGAACCAAGAATGCGACACGCCGGTCCGTCCGCGCCCACGCAGGCGCGCTCGAGCCAAACGACTGCAGCAGTCGTCGAGCGCGGCAGTCCACGCGCCTCGAGATACGCGACACCAACCTGCCGACAACCCGTGGGATCGCCCACACCGCATCCCTGCTGGTAGTGCGCGATCGAAGACTTGAAGTATGCGGCAACGGCGGCAGCGTTCGCTGCCTTGTCCGCAGCTCCCTTCGCAGGCGCAGCCAGCTGTGCTGCGAGAACTGCTTCGAGATCACCGGCATTGGTGCACGCGAATGGAACCTTCCCCGTACACGCGATATCGAGCAGCTTGGCGGCGCGTGGCAGGTCCGCGTCAACACCACGCCCGTCGCGCAGCATGAGGCCGAGGTTGCGACACGCGAGCATGAACTTCGCATCGCAGGCCTTCTGATAGAGGCCGGCGGCGCGTGCAGCGTCGGGCTCGATTCCGATGCCTTCGGCGAGAGCGAGAGCGAGGTGATTGCAGGCGGACTGGTTTCCACCGCTGCAGGCCTGGTTGAATAGCGCCGTCGCGCGACGTGGGTCTGCAGTGACCCCGACGCCCTCCGAGTACATGACACCGAGGTTGCGGCAGGCATCGAGTTCTCCGACGACGCACTGCTTGTCGAAGCGCGACGCGACCTCGACCGGATCGGCCGATGCATCGCCGGCCGCTCCGGCATCGAGCGGCTTCGCGCGCGCTTTGCCGCTCTTGCACGCAGCGAGCGAGGTGATCAGCACGAGCGCGATGCTCGCGCGTAGAACAACAGCAACGACCGAGGCGCGCATCGGCGGCAGTCGTAACACGTGATCGTTCGCGGCGCGGTCACGCGGTCGGTCGCGTGTGGACGCGATCGCAGCGCGTTCTCGGCGGTAGCGTGTCGGTCGCCGCGACGCGACGCCGGCGATTCCGCCTCAGCGCGTCGGCGACGACAGCACGGCAGGCAGCACGACCTTTGTGTAGGCGCGCTCCGCATTCGGCCCGGTGCCAGGCACGAGGGCGAACGCGCCGATGATTGCAGCACCGACGACAGCGGCGAGCACAGCGGCACGCCAGCCGAGCGCACGGACGAGCGCCCATGCGACGAGGCCCACGATCCCAACGAGGAATGGCGCGGCACTGATGCCACCCAGGAGACCACGCAGCGCATTTGGCGCCGTCGCACCATCGGCGAGAAGCCGCAGGGTGACCTCGTAAAGCGGATTTTTCAGCGAGTCGGGCCAGTACGGGAACGTGATGGTGGTCATCGCGTAGATCGCGATGGCGGACACGATCGTCCCGCAGATCGCGCCCGTCGCGAGCCGCGACCGTGCGTGGAGTTGCGTGAGAGCGACCGCAATGGGCGGCAGCAGGAACGGCAGCATCGCCGTGATGTAGCGCGGCCCCACACCCCATCCACCACGCCAGAAGGTGATGGACGAGACAAAGGCGATGAAGATCAACGCGACCGACCCGGAGATGAGAACGATCGACCGATCACCACGCGCGGCGCGCCGCCACAACAGGACTGCACCCGGAATCGCAAGCAGCAACCACGGCGAGAGCACGATCAGTCCATTGTCGGCGGCGAAGAGCGAACCCCAGAATGCCTCACCGCGGAGCTTCGTGATCCCGAGGAAGCCTTGCTGGTGATAGGCGGCCCACGTGGTGGACGCGTCGTAGCCGGTGCGCAGCGGGCTGCCGAAACATCGCGCGTGGTAGGCGAACAGAGTCGCGATCGGGTTCGCAGCACCCGCGATCGCGAGGCCGATCCGCGAGAGCGCCTCGCGACGTGGACGGGCGCGCAGCAGCGCAACGATCAGGTAGATCGCGATCGGCACACCGGCAAACGCCGCCTGGTAGTCGGTGAGCGGTGCGGCGCCGGCGAGCAGACCAGCTGCGAACATCGCAAGGCGACCGCGCTTGCCGTCGACGACGTCGACGGTGAGGATCCAGGTGCTCGCGATGCAGATCGCGGCGAGCTGATGCGAGAAGTAAAGCAGCGTGTAGGTCATCGCCATCGACCCGAGCGCGTAGGCAATCATGACAAGGCGCCGAACGTCGGGGTCGGGCGCGAACCGCGCGAGAAATCCCCAAAGCAGGACGAGGAACAGGAGTGAGGGCACGACACCCGACACGAACCTGCACAACCACATCGTGACGGCCAGACTCGGCTCACCGGCCACAAGACTGACCAGCGCGTAGACCGGCACCACGATGAGCGACGAGCCCGGTGCCTTGTTGGAGTACTGGTGGCCGCCGAACGGGGAGACATCGGCCGTGCCGCCCCAGCGCCGAACGCCCGTGTCGATCGCGAAGGTGTGGTCGTGGACGATCGCCTTGACCAGGTAGGCCCGCGGCAGCTCGTTCGCACTCTGGATCCGCGGGAAATACGGAAAGGCGTAGAGGTACGCGATGGCGATCGCGACCAGCCAGCCGTAGCGCGGAATGACCTGGCGGACGCGGGCGGGCACGGAAACCGCGGACGTGATACCACCGGATCGATGGTGTTCGACACCACGGGCGCCCGTGGGTGATCGCTTGAGCGCACTGCCCCGATATCGGTCGGTGCGAGACGGCGTTCTCGCGGACGTCGGCCGCGCCATCGCGATGGCCGCCGGCGGCGCCCTCGCCTTTGCGCCGATCGAGTACGCGATCACGGTGTGGGCCTACGCCGGCTCGCCTTCGATCGCGAGCGAGCTACGCCTCGCGGCGCTGACTGTCACGCTCTCACTATGGATGTGGCTGATCCTGACGTTCACGCTGGCCGCCACGATGACCGCCGCGCGCCTGGTGCGTGGGGCGTTCGATCGCGATGCCGGCCGTGGGGCAGGATGGTTCACCGTTAGTGCACCCGCCCCTGCGCCGGACGCCGTACGCCCCGGCGTGCCCCGGCTGTGGGCGACGCTCGCGACGGTCGGCGCGGTCGGGGTGCTCGTCCAGCGCGGCGCGGTGTGGGCCGACCGTCAGTACACCGAACCGCAGCTGACCGCGATCGTGATCGCGATGGTCGCCGTCCTCGCATTCGGACTCGCCGTTCCCCTGCGGCGTCTGTTCGGCATCGCCACAACAGTCGGCGCGCGGGCACTCGCACCGAGCCTGTACCGCAGCAATCCACTTGGCCGGTGGCGCGCGGCGGGCGTCGCGCTCGCGGGCGTCGTCGCGACCGCGCTTGCGGTGTGCTGGTTCGCGCTGCCGCAGAGCCGATCGGTGTTGCCCGTGCGCTTGACGATCTCGACGCTCGT
>JAYVWH010000441.1:0-2695 GCA_043786265.1 Kofleriaceae bacterium
CTGCTCGCCGCCGTGCGCGCGGTCGCCGACGACACCGAGTGCTCGTCGATTCACTGGCTGTTCTGCACGGCCGAGGAGCAACAGCTGCTCGCGCGTCACGGTTACTTCGCGCGCACGACCCTGCAGTTTCACTGGAACAACCGCGGCTACGCATCCTTCGACGACTTTCTGGCTCAACTCAAGAGTCGCAAGCGCAAGCAGCTGCGCAAGGAGCGCCAGAAGGCGCAAGCCGCGATCGAGAAGCTGGTCTGGGTGGAGGGCGGCGACCTCAGCGAGGCGCAGCTCGACGATCTCGATCGCTTCTATCGCACGACAACCGCCAACCATCACGGCCGCGACTATCTGCGCCCTGGCTTCTTCCACTTGCTCGCGAAGCACCTCCCCGATGCGATGCGGATGGTCGAGGTGACAGTCGCCGGGCAACGTGTCGCGGGTGCGCTGTTCCTCGAGACGGCACAGGGGCTGTACGGCCGCTACTGGGGGGCCGATACGCACGTCGACCTCCTTCACTTCGAGACCGCGTACTACGCGGGCATCGATCGCGCGATCGCCAAGGGGCTACCGCTGTTCGAGGCCGGCGCGCAGGGCGAGCACAAGTTGCTGCGCGGCTTCGAGCCGAGCCCGGTGTTCTCGGCGCACTGGATCCGCCACGAGGGGCTGTCTGCGGCGATCGAGGACTTCACGAGCCGCGAGGCGGCGACGCTCCAGCTCGAGCTTGCCGAGATGGCGAAGTTCGGGCCGTACCGTAGTGACAGCGACGACGATTCCGCCTAGATCTCTCGGCCCATGGCCGACAACGACTCGCGCGCAGGAAAGCGTTACGACTCGCCCGCGATCATCGAGTACGCCAACCGCGTGCACGCTTCGCACGATGGCGCCCTCGCGCAGGCGTTCGCCGTGCCCGAGGGTATCCCCGCCATCCAGGTCGGTCCGAGCGAGGGCCGGTTCCTGAATCTTCTGATCCGCATGTCGGGCGCGAAGAAGATCGTCGAGGTCGGCACGCTCGTCGGTTACTCGGCGATCCAGATGGCCCGCGCGCTGCCGCCAGGCGGCAAGCTGTGGTCGATCGAGTTCGAGGCCAAGCATGCCGACGTCGCGCGCAAGAATATCGCGGCGGCAGGGCTCGCCGATCGCGTCGAGGTCATCGTCGGCGCCGGCGTGGACATCCTGCCGACGCTCGTCGAGCACGGACCGTTTGACGTGATGTTCATCGACGCCGACAAGCAGAGCTACGCGAAGTACGGCGCGTGGGCGACCGCAAATCTGCGCACCGGCGGCATGGTGATCGGTGACAACGCGTATCTGTTCGGCGAGCTGACCGACGACACCGATCGCGCGCGCGCGATGCGCGGATTTCACGAGGGAGTCGCGGCGGCGTTCGATTCCGTCTGTGTGCCGACGCCCGACGGTATGGTCGTTGGCATCAAGCGTTAGGGCAGCGCACTCGCCAGCATCGCGAGCACCGCGAGTACGATCGCGAATGCCATCCAGCCGAGCCTGAACGGTGGCGCCGGCAGCACCGGCCGGCCCAGGATGTCATGCACGGTGCCGAGCTCGAGCGATCGCGCGGGGATGGCGATGTTCGCGCAGCTACCGTCGGCAAACCGCGTGGTCGAGCGGTCAACGTGGTCGATTGACGCGCGCAGCACCCGCTCGACCTCGGCGAGCGATGGCCGCTCCTCGGGAGTCTTGGCGAGCATGCGCAGCAGGAGGTCCTCGAGTGCAGCCGGAACCTCGGGCCACGCGATGCTCGGACGCGGCGGCTCGGCGCGCAGGTGCAGGTGAATCAGCGCGAGGTCGTTCGCTGCCGAGAACGGCGGGCGGCGGCAGAGCAGGTGGTAAGCGAGCACGGCGAGCGAGTAGACGTCCGCAGCTGGCGTCAGCGCGTCGCCGCGGATCTGCTCGGGAGCCACATAGGTGAGCGTGCCCGCGATCAGGCCGCGGAACGGGTCCTCCTCACCTTCGATGCGAGCGACGCCCCAGTCGAGCAGCTTCACGCGGCGGCCGTCGGCGAACGGTGCGTCGCACACGAACACGTTGTCGAGCTTGACGTCGCGGTGGACGATGCCGGCGTCGTGCGCCGCTTGCAGGACGTCGCACAGCTCGAGCAGGTAGCCGATCGCTTCGCTGCGCCGCATCGGCGGGCCATCGTCGACGCGCTGGCCGAGTGACTTGCCCGCGAGCCGCTCCATGACCAGGTAGGGCCGGCCATCATTGGAGCCGGTGGCGAACACGTCGATCACCGCGGGGTGGTCGACGGTGTGAACGATGCGGGCCTCGCGCAGGAAGGTCGCGGCGGTCAGGTGGTCGCCAATCACGCTGCGGTGCGCGATCTTGATCGCGGCGCGCTTGCCGAACTTGGCGTGAGTGACCGCGTGGACCGTGGCCATCCCACCGCGACCGAGCTCGCCGTCTACCTTCCACGAGCTCACACGGGAGCCGATGGGCAGGGCGTCGTCGGTCCGACCTCGCCGGCGCCTGACCGGACGGGTCTGCTCAACCGCCGGGCGCGCCGTGACGTTGGTTGAAATCGCGTGTGGCATCGTGAGCGGCTGCATGTGCATGCAGCGGACCAGCGTGCGCACGGGGAAAAACCCTGGTGTCCACGGCGCCAATGGCGAGGACGCGCCCCGACGCGCGTCCGTGGCGGTCGTGTACGTGCGCTGGCATCTGACGCGAGGTCCGCATCAGTTGT
>JAYVWH010000442.1:0-1862 GCA_043786265.1 Kofleriaceae bacterium
ACAGGCGCTTGACCGGCGTGGTCCGCGGCACGAACAGCGGCTCGTGCAACAGCTCGCCGAGCGGGCGACCGACACCGCCGGTACCCGCTGCGGCGCGGACCAGGTCCTTCGCGTTGAGGATGCCGCGGATGTTGTCGAGGGACTTCTGGTAGATCGGCACGCGCGAGAAGCCGCGCGCCGCGATCTCGCGAACGAGGCGGTGCATCGGCAGGTCGTAGTTGAGTGCAAAAATGCGCTCGCGCGGCGTCATCACCTGGCCGACGTTCTTGTCGGAGAACTCGAACACGCGATGGATCAACCGGCGCTCGCGGGCATCGACCTGGCCCTGTGCAGAGCCCGCGTCGACGAGGGACTTGAACTCCTGCTCGCTGAGATCGCGCGCTGGCCGGGTACGAGCGGCGTCGCCGAGCGGCCGCAGCAGGACCTCGGAAAGCAAGTTGACGATCAGCCGGAATGGCGTGACGACGACTGCGAACGCCGAAAGCGGATACACGGCAATGCGCGACCACAGCAGCGGCGCCTTCGCCGCGAGCGTCTTGCTCGTCACCTCGGAGACCAGAACGATCAGCGGGAGCGCGACGCCAAGTGCAATCAGCCCGAGGAGCCACGGCGACGGCACCTCGACGAGGCTTCTCACGACGAGGAGCGCCAGAACTGCGAGCAGGCTGTTGAATGCCTCGTTACCGATCAGCACCGTGGCGATCAGCCGGCGCGGCCGCTCGAGCAGCTTGATGATTTTCGCATCGACCGCCGATTCGCTGCGTGCGAGCTGCTCGCGATCGACCCGGCGCAACGAGAACAGGGCGACCTCGGTGCCCGAGCAGAAGCCCGAGATCAGCACACAGAGCGTCGCGAGGGGAATCGCGACATCGAGCTGGGCGAGCCAGTTCAAACCGGATCTCCAGCCTGCACCGGGAACGTGGCTACGAACGTCGACCCCTGCCCTGGCGTGGTGTCGACCCAGATGTAGCCGCCGTGCGCCTCGACGTACGCCTTCGCGAGCGTCAGCCCGAGCCCGGTGCCGCCGAACGCGCGCGTCGACGACGAATCGACCTGGAAGAACGGCTCGAAGATCTTGACCACCTGCTCGCGCGAGATGCCGATGCCGGAGTCGCTGACGACCAGCTGGACCGCGCGTGGATGTTGGATCAGTTCTGCGGCGCTGCGCCCCCCAGCCAAGCCGGAGCTCGGGACGTCCGTCGGTGACAGCGGGCCAGGCCGCAGCGCGACGCCGACCTTGCCGCGATCCGGCGTGAACTTCACCGCGTTCGAGATCAAGCTCGACACGACCTGGCGGATCTTCTTGCGGTCACCGACGACGATCGTGTCGCCGCGCGCCTCGAGCTGGATCGCGATGCCGCGCTTGCCCGCTTGGGGCATGTACGTCGCGACCTCGCTCGCGACGATATCGGCAAGCGAGAGCTGGCACCGCTCGACGGCGAGCGGTCCCGTGTCGAGTGACGCGACATCGAGAACCGCGGTGATCATGCCGAGCAGCTGGTCCGCCTTGTTGAGGATCGTCCCGAGGTACTCGCGCTGCTCGCCACTGACGGGCCCGGCCAAACCCTCGGCCATCATTTCCGCGTAGCCGATCACGCTCGTCAGCGGCGTGCGCAGCTCGTGGGACATCGTCGCGAGGAAGTTCGACTTCAACCGATCGAGCTCCTCGAGCCGCGCGACTGCCTTCTGCAGGCGCTCGTTGTGCTCGGTGAGCTCGGCAAATGTCATCCGCATCGCGGCTTCGTGCATCGCCGCCGACATCTCTCGCGCACTCGCATGATGGACGAGCAGACCGAGGGTGTCGGAGGCGAGTGCGATGGCCGCATCGGCCTTGTCGCCCTGCGCCGCGAGTCGGGCGAGCA
>JAYVWH010000443.1:0-1773 GCA_043786265.1 Kofleriaceae bacterium
GAAGCCACGCACTGACGCTGCGTAGTATTGTCGCTTGCGAATGACGCGCCCGCTGGTGCACGAGCGGACAGGCTCCGGCCCGACGCTCGTCTTGGTTCACGGCCTCGGCTCCGCAGCGACGGTGTGGAAGCTGGTCACGCCCGCACTCGCACGATCGTTTGATGTCGTGGCGATAGATCTCCCGGGCCATGGCCGAACGCCATGGACACCGGGTATGGCGATGGATCCGGAGTCACTTGCACGCTACGTCAACGACACCCTCGATGCGATCGGGATCGAGCGCGCACACGTCGCCGGCAACTCGCTCGGGGGCTGGGTGGCACTCGCGATGGCAGCGGCACAACCCGACCGCATTGCGAGTGTCGTCGCGCTCGCCCCAGCCGGCATGCGCGACAGGCCTGCCCGGCGGATCGGGTTCGCGTTCAAGGTGAACCGCTACCTCGCGGTGGCCGCGCGACCTCTCCTGCCGCTCATCTTGCCCGTGGAGTCCTTGCGCCGCGTGGGCTTGGAGCGGATGTCACCAATCTGGAAGACCTGGTCGCTGCAGACGTGTCGCGACGCCGCGCACGCGATGGCGCGATCACCGGGTTATTCTCGCCGGTCATGTCGCCCGGTTTCTTTGATCCAGGCTCCATGCGAACCCGGTTAGCACCTCCGGGAATCACCACCGCCTAAGACCTGGGGCAAGCAATCGTCCACGACTCGATCGAGCGAATACCAGTCTTCGCCCATGCCGGCGGTTCGATCCGTAGCGAGTCGCCGAGCGTGGTGAGAGTAACCGGCTCGCCGAACACCTTCGGCGACAGAAGGTCGATCGGGACGTTGCAAGTCTTAGCGCGAACCAGCTCGATCTGGACACGCAGCGCGACGAGGCGGGACACGTCCGTCGCGGCCCGTTCGACGTAGAACGGATACCCGCCGAGCTGATTCAGCGCGACCTTGTGCGTGAGCTCAGATTGCAATCGTCGCTTCTGGGAAGGATCGCTGGCGCCAATCTGATCGGCAACGTCATCGATAAACCATCCGGCAAGCCGGAGGTTCTTGGTGCGCGCTGGAAGACGGTGATGGCAGGTAGAGAGCGAAGCCGACGGTGGGCACGCAGCGACCAGTAGCGGTTCGATCTCCTCGAGTGCGGCGAGTGTGAGCGGGACCTCGTCGCGTATGTCATGACCTCCGCTGGCGGGAATGGAGTACTTGCTATGCAGAAGGGAGCCACGAAGCCAGCGCATGCTGCCTTCGAACGCAGTCCCGACGCGCGGCTCCGTCGCGATAAGGCGATCGATCGCGCCGGCGAGTGCGTCGAGGTCTGCCGGCAGTAACCCACCGCGCCTAAGGATCTCGTCGAGCACATCGGCGATCGCAGTCTCACCCGACTGGACAACGAACATCCGCACTAGATTCTGCTCGCCTTCGCCGAGCTGACGAACTCCGGCCACCTGGTCGACGGCTCTGCTCGCTGCGAGTGAGGCATTCGGTTCCTTCCGAATGTCCTCGAGCTCCTTCATGAGCCCGCCAAGCGACAGCATCGTCACGTCCATGAGCGAGTCGGGTTGCTGTGACGTGCGCGGTGCGGCTTTCTCCCTGATAGCAGCGACCTCATCGTCGGCATACAGGCGCGTGCTCGCACCTTGGTCGCAGGCGCCAACCGCCAGAAGCACCGCGACCGATATCCGCGCCACGAAGTCATTCTCCGCCTCCGTGGCGACCTGCGCCACAACGTTCGCCTTCGGCGTCTACGGTACGTGATTGGTTGAATTCATCGACGAAACGGTC
>JAYVWH010000444.1:0-2770 GCA_043786265.1 Kofleriaceae bacterium
GTGGTACCGACGATCCATCGGGTTGTCGTATTCAGCGCGGCAGGCGTCGCACATCGCGAACGCTGCCATCGTGGTGCGATCACGATCGTAGGGCGCAGCAGTGACGATCGTGAGCCGGGGCCCGCAGGCGGCGCAGCTGGTGAACGCATAGCCGTGGCGGCGCGCACTCGCATCGGTAATCTCTGCAACACACGCAGCACAGGTCGCAACATCTGGCGCGACCGAGGCTGCGCCCGTGGCGGTCATGTCGCTGTCCGCGATCCTGAGTCGCTCGGTCATTGCTCCGTGACGTCGATCAGCTCAACAGCAAAACTCTGCTTGTCGGATTCCATCTCCTGGATGTTGGTGATCCAGGATACGAAGCGCTTGAAGCAGCTCGAATTCATGAGCTCGAGCTGGCGCACTACCTCGCCCATCGCTCGTTCCCTTCTCCAACCGACGTCGTCGCCTCGATGATGGTCATGTCGTCCTCGAGAACCTGATACGTCAGCTTCATCTCGCCCTCGGCGCAAATGCGTGCGAGCCCGAGCCCGCTGCCTTCTCGATTCTTTGACTTGGCCGCGATCAGCTCCTGGTAGAACGCAAACGAGTCTTTGGCCTTCGCAACGCCATCGAGGATGTCGCGGATCGCGGCGATGTTTGCGGGTTCTGCGCGGTTACGCAGCACGATCCGTACAATCTTGGGCTTCTTCGTGTGCTCGACCTCGATGCGGATCGTGGTCTCGCCGTCCTTGGAGTACTTCACGGCGTTCTCGAGGAGCTCGTGCGTTGCGAGCGCCACGCGCGACGTCCCGTCCGGGTCGCTCAAGAAGCGTTGATAGAATTCGGTGACAAAGCGCCGAACCACCGACACGAGCGCCACGTTCGGTTTGAAGTTCAGCTCGAAATACGCGTTGTGTTCCATGGGCCCCTCTGAGCACTGGCCGTTATCGTCGTCAGTTTTCGAACCCCGAACAAGGCTTTAGCGTGCCGCAAAACGCTTGCAATCAACCCGGTGAAACCAGGAGTAAAATCTCAGCCCTCGTCGCGTTCGCGTCCGCGCTTACGCAATTTCCGCTGCAAGGTTTGCCGGTAGATCCCGAGGCGCTCGGCGGCCTGCGTGATGTTCTGCCCCGACTCGACGAGGGCACGGCTGATGTGCTCCCACTCGATCTGCTCGAGGGTCAACGACGTGCGCTCGGGGTCAACGAGCTCCCCGCTTTCGATGCGGCGCACGACGTCGCGCGCGATGAAGGGCTTGACGAGCACATCGTCGGCGCCAGCGCGCACTGACGCCATCGCGTGCGCGACGGACATATCGCCACTAACCACGACGACGAACAGCTCCGGGTCGATCGCTTTGAGCTCACGGGTGAGGGCGAGTCCATCGTCCTCATCGAGAAACAGGTCGACGATCGCGACGTCGGGGTGCTCGGTCTGGACCACCGCGATCGCCTGAGCAGGCGTCTCCGCGGTGAACACTTTGCGACCATCGGCGTCGAGATCGCGCGCCCAGGCACGCAGCTGCAACGTCGAATCATCGACGAGGAGGACGCGACGGGCGGTGTGCTGGTCGGTCTGGGGTGATGGCGGTGTGCCCAAGGCTCTATAGTTAGCGGTCACTAACATCGTTGGTCAACCACCGATAACGGTGGATCCAAAAGCGTATAGTTGCCCACGTCATGTGCGAACTGCTCGGGATGGAGTGCAACGTCCCGACAGACATCGTGTTCTCATTTGCCGGGCTGGCCAGCCGCGGTGGGCGTGCCGGTCCTCACAGCGACGGCTGGGGCCTCGCGCTTTACGATGGAAAGAGCGCGCGCACGTTCCTCGAGCCCCACGCCGCAGCGCATTCACCCTTGGCGCAATTCGTTCGCCTGCACCCGATCAAGACTCTGCTCGCGGTCGCACATGTACGCCGAAAGACCCGAGGCGGGATCGGCCTGGCGAACACCCATCCGTTCGTCCGGGAGCTGTGGGGCCGCCACTTCGTGTTCGCGCACAACGGCACCGTCAAGAAAGCGCGCAAGCTCAAGCTCGGCCGGTTCAAACCGATCGGCGAGACCGACAGCGAGCACGCCTTCTGCGCCTTGCTGGGTGCTCTCGAGCACGAGTTTCGCGACTACCCCCGCTCGCAAGCAGACTACGCCGCGTGCGTCGCGCGCTATGCGGGAAAGATCGGCAAGGACGGCACGTTCAACATGCTGCTCGCCGACGGACGCCAGCTGTTCGCGCGCTGCGCAACGAAGCTGCATTACATCCTGCGCCAGGCGCCGTTCAGCAAGGCGACGTTGGCCGATGAGGACCTCAGCGTCGACTTTGCCGAGGTCACGACGCCAAAGGATCGCGTCGCCGTGATCGCAACGATGCCGCTGACCGTCGACGAGACCTGGACCCCCGGGGAACCAGGCACGCTGTGGAACTTCAAGGGTGGCCGGCTGCTGCGCACCCTCTCGTCGTGATGTCGGATTCTATTCGTGCGTTGACGCGCTGCGGCCGCGATACCACCGCCCGGATGCGCTGTACGGTCCTCGCCCTCCTCGCCGCGCTGACCGCTTGCGCCGACGACGCGCCGTCCAGAACCGTCGCATTCGAGCTCGACCGGGCGCTGGCCGGCGACACGTTCTGGGACTTCCCATTCCCGTCGGATCTGCGCCTCACCGCCGATGGCCGGCCGGACATCGCTGGCTTCCCGAACGATCGCCATCTCCCGGTGATCGATGATCTGCTCGAGGTCGCCACCGAGCGTCGCGGCTTCCCCGTGATGCCGATCGCCTGGTTCCGTTTCACG
>JAYVWH010000445.1:0-3670 GCA_043786265.1 Kofleriaceae bacterium
TGCGCAGGTAGATCGACCTCGCTGCGGGCGAGGCACGGCAGGATCAAGGCCCGTGCACCCGGGTAGAGATGCGTTCGGTTGATCTTCGTCGAGATACTCGCGGTGAGTGCGCAGCCCTCGACCGCTCGCGCGGTGCGATCGGTATCGGGGGAGGCCGACACGAAGTTGCCGCCGAGCAGCACGAACGCGCGGATCTCGCGGCGTTCCATTGCCGCGATCGTCCCGACCGTGTCCTGGCCAGCGACGCGGGGTGGTTCGAAGCCGAACGCGGCCCCCAGGCGATCGAGGAACGGATGACGCAGGTGATGGTCGATACCCATCGTGCGATCGCCCTGCACGTTGGAATGGCCGCGCACCGGGCAGAGACCCGCGCCGGGGCGGCCGACGTTGCCGCGCAGCAGCATCAAGTTCACCACCTCCTGGATCGTGCGCACCGAGTGCTTGTGCTGCGTGAGCCCCATCGCCCAGCATGCGATCACCGCCTTCGCGTTCGCATAGTGCGCGGCGATGCGACGGATGGTCTCCTCGTCGACGCCCGCGCATTCGACGATCTCCGACCATGACGTCGCGACCGCGTGGTCACGCCACGCGAAGAAGTTGTCGGTCCGGTCGGCGAGGAACATCAGATCGGGCGTGTTCTTCGACTCGGTCTTGATCGTCTTGACCGCGGTCTCGCTTCCGGCCGCGCCCGCAGCGGCGTCGTGCTCGAGCACGGCCTTGCCGAGCCCGAGGAAGAAGGCCTGGTCTCCGCCAATCTGCACCTGTACGAAGTCCGTCGAGAGGGCGGTCCCGCCGGCGAGTACATCGAGCGGGTGCTGGGGGTGGGTGAAGCGGCTCAGCCCGACCTCGCGCAGCGGGTTGATGCTGATGATCTTGCAGCCACGCTTCGCCGCCTCGCGCAGCGTCGACAGCATGCGCGGATGATTCGTGCCCGGGTTCTGGCCGACCACGAAGATCAGGTCGCAGTGGTCGAAGTCGTGCAGCGAGACCGTCCCCTTGTCCTCGCCGATCACTTCCTTGAGTGCGTTGCCGCTCGACTCGTGGCACATGTTCGAGCAGTCGGGAAAGTTGTTCGTGCCGAACATGCGGCCGACGAGCTGATACAGGAACGCGGCCTCGTTCGACGTGCGGCCCGAGGTGTAGAACGCGCTGCCATCAGGACCAGCCGCGCGCAGCTCGCTGGCGATGATCTGAAATGCTGCGTCCCACGTCGTGCGCCGGTAGCGGCGGTCTTCGCCGAGCACCATTGGTTCGGTGATCCGGCCGAGCTGCCCGAGCTCGAAGTCACTGAGTGCGCGCATCTCGTCGACCGTGAGCTGGCCGACCAGCTCGGGTGTCGCGCGCGCGGTGGTCGCCTCCTCGGCGAGTGCTTTGGCGCCGTTCTCGCAGAACTCGAAGCGGCCGCGCGACTCGGCGGGCGGTTCGGGCCATGCGCAGCCGGGGCAGTCGAACCCCTCGGGCTGGTTCATGTGCAGGAGCGCGCGTGCGCCGCGTGACAGCCCCGAGTCGCGCTGCAGGTGTTTGACCGTCGCCCACAGGGCGCCGAACCCGCCGGCGGCCTTGGGGGCGTCGGTCAGGTGGACGTCGGCGAGCGGTACGTCTCTGTGCTCGTCGTCGTCGGCAGACACCTGTCATGGTTACCACGGACGGCGGCGGAGACCGAATGTTGGGAGGGCTGGCCGAGCGGGTGCCGTGCTCCGACGTGGCATGCTCCAGGCATGGCCGACAGCGACGACATCCTCAAGAAAGCGAGCGGATTCTTCAGCAAGCTGGGCGGTCAGATCAAGGACAAGGCGCCGATCGTCGGTAAGGCGGTCAAGGACGGCGCCGTCGCCGTTGGCGGTGCGGTGAAAGAGGGCGCCACGGTTGCGGGCACGCAAATCAAAGCGACCGCGAAGCAGGTCACCGGGCTCGGACGCGGCGCCGTGAAGCTCGAGCTCGCACAGACGAAGGCCGCACCCGGCGGCACGATCCAGGGACGGCTCGTGCTCGCACTCACGGAGCCGGTCGAGGCCAAGCGTCTCGTCGTCCAGCTACGTGCACGGCAGAAGATGGTGACGGTCAGCCGCGATTCGGGCGGGCGCAGCGTAGGCACGCAGCACGCCGACGTGTACAGCTTCGACATCGAGCTGGGCGGCGCAACGACGTATCAGTCGGAGACGCTGTCGTTCGAGCTCACGATTCCCGCCGATGCGATGGACCTGAAGGCGTCACCACCGACGACACCGCTCGGCGATGTAGTGCGCAGCGTCGCTGCGGCGGTGTCGCCGACGGCGGGGCCGATCGAGTGGCAGGTAGTCGGGACGCTCGAGATCGCGTGGGGCAGAAACCTCACGAGCGAAGTCGACATCGTCGTCACGCGCTGACGCGCTGAGGGAATGCAGCCGGATCACCGCGTCCGTGTAGGACGCCAGATTCAGCGCTTACGAGGTTTGCGCGATCTAGTGCTTTTTTTGGCAGTTGGCATCTGCAGGCCCAGATCATTGGGGTCGACCTTGCCGATGCCCACCTGATCGCCTTTGCGAGTCGTCGTGATCGTCGGGTACTCGCCGCGCGATGCCTCGACAAGGCTGGCACCCTCACATGCCCGCAGTAGATCCATGATCGCAGCGGACGACCACCCGCGCAGCGCACCACGCTCCGGCATCTCGTCGAACCGCGCGTCGTCGTCGCTGCCGTTGGCGATCGCTGCAAGCCGCGTACGCCCGAACCGACCGTTGAGCGAGCCCACGAGCATCAGCAGGCTGCGCACTGCTTTCACCTCGGCCTCGGCGAGGCCGGTGACACGGCCGTGGGCAAGCGCCTCGCAGTTGTCGCACGCACCGCACCTGCGGTCCCGGCTCTTCCAGTCGGCATCCCCGAAGTACTCGAGAATGTACTGTCGCCGGCACCGCGGGTAGTACGCGTAGTCGATCATCAATCGCAGCTTGCCGCGCTCGACATCGGCGCGACGCTGCAACGACTGCACGTCGAGTGGCGCGTACACACCCGGTGCGGGGCGCGCAGCGGCGACGCGTTCGTCATCGCGCGACAGCATGCCGTGCTTCTCGAGGATGCGCATCGCGGCCGAGATCGTCGCGGGCGACGGCGAGCCCTGCGGAGTGGCCGGCAACAGTGGTTTGAGGCGGCTCTCGAGATCATTCTCGCCGCGCGTGCGCAGAAGGCCGAGCGACGGCTTGTCGGCCAACAGCTTCCACAGTCCGCGCAGCAGCTCTGCCGACGGGAACGACGCGTCGATCAAGAACTCCTGGAGGCGGATGTCGCCGTGGTTGAACAGCAGTACGCAGCGACACGGCTTGCCATCGCGCCCACCGCGGCCAGCCTCCTGGTAATACGCCTCGGCACTGCGGGGGATATCGGCGTGGACGACGAGCCGGATGTCGCTCTTGTCGACACCCATGCCGAACGCGTTCGTCGCGACGATCACGTCGAGCTGGTTCGACATGAACACGTCTTGCGCCCTGGTGCGGACGTCGTCCTCGAGGCCCGCGTGATATACGCGCGACTTCATCCCCGCCTGCTGCAGCGCCTGCGAGTACGCCTCGGCGTTCTTTCGCGTTGCGGCGTAGACCAGCGCGACACCACCCTCGCGCATTCGCACGAGCTCGGCGAGCTGAACGGTCTTGTCTGCGGTGCCGCCCGCCTTGACCACGCTGTAGTGAAGGTTTGG
>JAYVWH010000446.1:0-5969 GCA_043786265.1 Kofleriaceae bacterium
TGCTCCGGCGCCTGCTGCGCCACGCGCACGAGCACACCGCCCACTATCGGCGTGTGCTCGACGAGCGCGGGCTGCGTCCCGAAGACTTCAACTCGCCGGCCGATCTGAGCAAGCTGCCA
This sequence comes from Kofleriaceae bacterium, assembly GCA_043786265.1. Lineage (GTDB taxonomy): Bacteria > Myxococcota_A > Polyangia > Haliangiales > Haliangiaceae > JABFXX01. The sequence goes on from JAYVWH010000446.1 coordinate 120, forward strand.
TTGCTCGATCGCCCGACACTGCGCGCGACGATGATGGACCGCACCGCGAACGCACCGCCCGCGGCGATCATTCGCAAGGTCACGAGCGGTAGCTCCGGTCAGCCTGTCGAGGTCCTCTACAACGCGGAGTCGCGTCACTGGCGCGATGCGATCCGATGGCGTGGTTATGGCTGGGGCGGCTACCGCATCGGCATGCGCGCGCTTCACTACTGGGGATTCGTGCCGCAGGCCGGCACGACCTGGTGGAAGAAGAGCAAGGTCGCCGCCGATCGCATGTTCAAGCGCGACCTCTATCTCGACTGCACGCCGCGCAGCCCGGAGGCGCTCCTCGACGTCGTCGCGCAGATCCGCAAGTTCAAGCCGCAGGTGATGGTCGCGTATGCGAGCGGCGCGGGCGCACTCGCGCGATTCATCAATGACCGCAATCTGCGCGACTGGGGACCGATCCCCGTGCTCACCGGCGCGGAAGGTCTGTTGCCGCACGACCGCCAGGAGATCGTGCGCGCATTCGGTGATGCGTTCGATACGTACGGCTGTCGCGAAGTGATGCTGATGGGTGCCGAGTGTTCGGCGCACTCCGGCATGCACACGTCGATGGAGAACTTGATCGTCGAGGTCGTCGTGCGCGAGGGTGGGACGGTTCGCGCGGCACGTCCAGGCGAGACCGGCGAGGTCGTGATCACCGACCTTCACAACCTGGCCTGCCCGATGATCCGGTACGTCAATGGTGACCTCGCCGTCGCCGGTGAAGACGAGCGTTGTGCATGCGGCCGCGGGTTGTCGCGCATTCGCGAGATCCAGGGTCGCGTGACCGAGACGATGTACGACGGCGCCGGCAATGCGGTCGGTGGTCTCGTGTTCAACATCCTGTTCTCCACGATCGGTCAGGTCGCGCGCAGCTTTCAGGTGCACCAGCGCGAGGACGGCAGCGTCGTGTTCAAGGTCGTGCCGTTCGAAGGACGGGCGCTGCCCGGGCGCGAGGAGCAGATCTTGCGGGCGCACGCGGAGCGCTACCTGCCCGGTGCGCCATTCTCGATCGAGATCGTCGAGGACATCCCGCTGTCGTCTGCTGGTAAGCGGCGTGTCGTCGTCTGCGACCGCAAACCGAGCTAACCTGCGCGAGTGACGCGTGTGCCGCTTGTGGTGCTGACGGGCTTCCTCGGAGCCGGGAAGACCACGCTCGTCAATGCGCTGCTCGCGAGTCGAGCAGCGCGGGGTGCGACAGCGGGTAAGCTCGGCATCATCGTCAACGAGCTCGGCGCAGTAGGGATCGATGGTGCGCTCCTCGGTGGCGACACCACGCGACAGATCGAGCTACCCGGCGGCTGCGTGTGCTGCGTGCTCGGACCCGAGCTCGATCAAACGCTGCTCGATCTGGTGCATGGCAACTCGGCGCTCGAAGCGATCGTGCTCGAGACCACCGGTGTCGCGGAGCCGCTGCCGATCGCCTGGGCAGTACGGCGCGAGCCGGTCGCTTCGCAGGTGCGGCTCGCTGCAGTCGTCACGCTGGTCGATGCGACGAATTTCCGAGCGTCGCGGGGCGTGAGTGTGTCGGTCGACTCACAGGTCGCGTACGCCGACGTGTTGCTCGTGACCAAGGCAGAGATTGCTGGCGAGACCGAGACCGCCGCTGCCATCGCGGCAGCGCAGGACCTTGCGCCCAAGGCACTCGTGCGCATCGGCACTACCGCCGAGCACGAGGCGTGGCTCGAGCAGGTGCTTGCGGATCCGGCGCTCGAGGCACCCAAACAGGTAGGCGAGCCGTCTGGCCATGACCACGCGGGCCATGACCACGCGGATGGCCACTGTCGGCCGCCCGACAGCAGTGCACACGGCGTCGACAGCACGTTCGTCGAGGTTGGCGCTCCAGTGGACGTCGAAGAGCTCGAAGACCAGCTCGCGGAGCTGCCGTCCAACTATTTGAGGATCAAGGGGATCGTCCAGGGCCACGATGGCCGGTGGACTGCCGTTCATCGCGTCGGCCTACGTGTGTCGTCGGAGCCGTTTACGCGCGAACCCGACGAAATGCTTGGTAAGCACGGGCGTCTCGTCGCTCTGGGAACGGGCATCACACGTGAGAAACTGGCCCAGACGCTGTCTGCAGCGTACGTGACAAAGGCGTGAGCTAGCACAGTTACGGCATCCACCTTGCTAGGTTGGTCGTACACACATCATGTTGGGTCGGGTTGGCGTCATCGTTGTCGGTCTTGTTGCTGCCGCTTGCGGCCGCGACTCGATCGCCGTCAACCAGACCGGGACAGACGACTACCAGCACGCGGCGCTCGTCGCGACCGTCGAGAAGTTCGTCAAGGCGAACCGCACGCCCGAGGCCTTCGCCGAGCTCGCGCAGCAGGTCACCGGGCTGCGTCCCCGCATGGACCGTTCGGTCGGCAAGGAAGCCGAGCTGCGCCTTGTGGTGCTGGCGCTCGGTCCGCTACAGGCACTCCAGACCAAGCCGATCCGCGAGCGGATCGACGCCCTCGCGCTCACCGTGTGGCCCACCCTGCTCGCGCCCGTGATCGCAGCTGACACTCCACTCGTCGTGCACGACTCGCGCGCCCCCGAGCTGCTGCCGAAGCCGGGCGAGGATCCCGACCAGTACATCATCCGGTTGTGCGGCGAGCCCCTCGCGCGCCAGTGCAAGCGTGTCGTTCCGGAGCTGCAGGGCGAGATCGTCGAGCAGCTCGCGATTCGACGCGCGACCGAACGAGTGCGTAACGCGGTCGGTGAGTGCCTGGCGTGTGGAAACGACCCGGGCTGGGCCGGCTCGGTGCACGCGTGGGAGAGCCTCGATCGCGGCGCGACCGATCACGTCGTTGATTTCGAGCGCCGCGGGGAGCCCGACAACTGGCCGATTGCCGGTGCCGCTGCCGAAGATGATCCCAAGCTGCCCGAGGCGCAGCTGTCCACGCGCGGAGACCTTCTCGTCGGTGGTCGCAGCTACGGTCCGAACCAGCAGCGCGTCGACGTGCTTCGCGAGTTGCGTGGTGACGGCGACCTGATCGCCATGCAGCTACATCCGGACACGACGCTCGCCCAGGTGCGTGCGCTGCTCGTCGACGCCCGCAAGGCCGGCGCGAAGCGCGTGGCCGTGGTCGCCCGTGAAGCGTTCTATCCGTATCACCGCAAGGTCTACTGGGTCGCCGACGGCTACGGTCTGCGCGCGAACCTTCGCCCGACCGATTCGCTCCAGCTGCTCCTGCATGCGATCGATGAAGTGGCCGGCCCCGGCACCGTCGCGCGTGTAGACTGAACGTGTGAGCGATTTCGAGCGCGCGCAGCTCGAGCAGGAGGCTGACGACGCCGCTACCGCGCGAGAACTACACCTTTTTGAGACGCGGCCATCGCCCGCACGATGAAGTGGGACGCAGTGAGGTCCGATTTCGCAGTCTCCGCTGATAGGTGAGAGCTATCAGAGCCATTTGTTTATGTTGTTATTGTTATCACCGGGAGCAGTGCATCGTGGTCGCTCCCAAGGAGGACTGATGACCGAGCTCCCAACGTCAAACCGACACATGATGAAGATACTTTTCGCATTCGGCCTGGCGGCCACGTCGACGGCGACCGTACGGATCACGCGCGCCGATGACACGCCCAAACCGAACACCTTCTGGTGGCCCGATCAGCTGGATCTATCGGCGCTGCGCTCCCACTCAGCCGCGTCGAACCCTCTCGGCGCCGACTTCGACTACGCAAAGGCGTTCGGCACCCTCAACCTCGCGGACGTGAAGGCGGACATCAAGCAGGTGCTCACCACCTCGCAGGATTGGTGGCCGGCCGACTACGGCAACTACGGCCCGTTTTTTATTCGCTTGGCCTGGCATAGCGCCGGCACCTATCGAGCCGGCGACGGTCGCGGTGGCGCCGGTGGTGGGCAGCAACGCTTCGATCCCCTGAACAGCTGGCCGGATAACGCGAACCTGGATAAGGCGCGACGCCTGCTCTGGCCGGTGAAGCAGAAGTACGGCCAGAAAATTTCATGGGGCGACCTCATGGTGCTCGCGGGCACCGTCTCGCTCGAGTCGATGGGATTCAAGACGTTCGGGTTTGCCGGCGGTCGCTCCGACGATTGGGAGCCGGATCTCGTGTACTGGGGCCCCGAGAAGAAGTGGCTCGGCGACGAGCGCCACACCAAGGGCACTCTCGAGAAGCCACTCGCCGCTGTGCAGATGGGCCTGATCTACGTGAACCCGCAAGGTCCGAACGGAAATCACGACCCGATCGCCTCGGCAAAGGACATCCGCGAAGCTTTCGGTCGCATGGCAATGAACGACGAGGAGACCGTCGCGCTGATCGCAGGTGGTCACACATTTGGCAAGAGTCACGGCGCGCATCCGGCCAAGTGCGTCGGTGCACAGCCCGCCGCAGGTCCGGTCGAGGAGCAGGGCCTCGGCTGGAAGAACAAATGCGGCACCGGCACCGGTGGTGATGCGGTCACGAGCGGTCTCGAGGGTGCGTGGACGATGAACCCCACGGCGTTCACGACCGAGTACCTGGACAACTTGATCAAATTCAATTGGGTCAAGACCAAGAGTCCGGCCGGCGCGACGCAGTGGATTCCCGAGAAAGGGCAGGCCAAGGGCTCCGTCCCGGACGCGTTCGATCCCAAGAAATTCCATGCGCCGGTAATGCTCACCACAGATATCGCGCTGAAGATGGACCCCGCGTATCGCAAGATCATCGATCACTTTCGCGACACGCCAGACGCGTTCCGCCTCGCGTTCGCGAAGGCGTGGTTCAAGCTCACTCACCGCGATATGGGACCTCGCACACGTTACCTTGGCGCCGATGTCCCGAAGGAGGTTCTGCTGTGGCAGGACCCGGTGCCAACGCTCGATCATCCGCTGATCGATGCGAATGAGATCTCGACGCTCAAGGCGAAACTCCTGGGCGCCGGCATCTCGGTGCCCGAGCTCGTGCGCACGACCTGGGCCTCGGCCAGCTCGTTCCGCGGCACGGACATGCGCGGCGGCGCGAACGGTGCGCGCGTGCGGCTCGTGCCGCAGAAGAACTGGGCGGCGAACTCGCCGACCGAGCTCGCGACGGTGCTGAAGAAGCTCGAGCAGGTCCAGACCGATTTCAACAAGACTCTCAAGGGTGGCAAGTCCGTCTCGTTCGCCGACGTGATCGTCCTCGCGGGCGATGCTGCGGTCGAGCAGGCTGCGAAGCAGGCTGGTGTCACCGTCCAGGTGCCGTTCCGCGCCGGTCGCACCGATGCCACGCAGGATCAAACCGACCCGAGCACGTTCGCCAACCTCGAGCCGACCGCTGATGGGTTCCGGAACTACTACTCGGCGGGTCAGTCGCGCTCGCCGGCGGAGATGCTCGTCGATAAAGCGAACATGCTGAATCTGACCGTGCCGGAGATGACCGTCCTCATCGGTGGTCTGCGCGTCCTGAACGCGAACACGGGAGGCGCCGCGCATGGCGTGTTCACCAAGACACCTGGTGTTCTTACCAACGACTTCTTCCTCCAGTTACTCGACATGTCGACCAAGTGGACGGCAAGCAAGACGGCGGGTGTTTACGAGGGCCACGATCGCAAGAGCAACGCACTGAAGTGGACCGCGACACCCGTCGACCTGATCTTTGGTTCGAACAGTGAGCTCCGCGCAATCGCCGAGGTTTATGCCGAGTCCGACGGCAAGGAGCGGTTCGTCCGCGACTTCGTGAAGGCCTGGGCGAAGGTGACGAACCTCGATCGCTTCGACGTGAAGTGATCGATCCGTAGGGCTGGGCACGTGGCGCGCGCCCGCCACATTCTGGTCCGGCGCAGGCGGCCGGCTGGCGCAGCCTCAGCCGAACCAGCCAGCTCACGTGCGTTGGATGCGACCACAGGTCGTTGCGATA
>JAYVWH010000447.1:0-8228 GCA_043786265.1 Kofleriaceae bacterium
CGAGGGCGATGTGATATCCGGTCCGGCGCAGCAGGCCGAACGGGCCGCCGTTCGTCTTCGTCGGGACGAGCTCGTCGAACATGATCTCGCCGCGGGCCCACATCACCTCGTCGATCTCGGGAATCTCGAGCTGCAATGGCACGACGCGCTCGAGCTCGCGCGGGCGAGCCGGGGGCGCGCGGTAGCTGGTGCGGCCTGCCGGGCCGAGCTCCATCCGGTCGAAGTCGACGTAGTTTGCGGGCACGTACGGCCGCTCGAGGCGGGCGCCCTCCGGTGACAGGTCAACTACCATCGAGCTGCGCTCGCGTTCGTCGATCACCTCCCAGCACAGTGCTTCGATGGCGATGCGGGGACTGGCTCGCCGGGGATCTTGCTGCATGCCGAAAATTTTCGGCTGCTCGACGGGGTCGGATCCAGTTTTAGAGATCGTGGCGGCCTATATAAGCGAGCTGCGGCACCGCGATCTGCGTCAGATACATCGCGTCGCTCATCGTGCGGTCCGTCGACAACCGGCTCACGTCGTACCGATCGGTGGGGATCATGCCCGCGAGCGGAGACGGCCAGATGCGCGTAGCCCCGCTCGCATTGGTCACGCCGAGCTGGTAGCCGGCGGCGATCACGGCCTCGCGGATGCGTCGCACGTGCGCGATCCGGCGGCCGACGGGGTAGGCGAGGGCGCGCACCGGTCGGCCGAGCTGCGCTTCGAGCTCTGCCTTGCTGCCCGCAAGCTCGTCTCGCAGCATGCCGTCGTCGAGAGTCTGCAGCACGCGATGCCAGCGGGTATGGCTCTCGACATCCATGCCGGCGCGCGACAGTGCGCGGACGTGGTCCCACGACATGATGAGGTTGTCGGCGTGGTCGGCCTCGATGCCGTCGTTCCACGGCACGCCGAACGCCGCCGCGAGCTGGTCGAGGAAGCGTTTGATGTCGAGGTTGCGAGTGTTCTTGATCAGATCGGCGAGCACGCGGTGCGCATTCGGATTCGTGCGGTCGATCTCGAACGGGCGCGGGAACTGGATCGTCGCGCTCTGCCGCCGGGCCTGGCGCAGGATGATCGCGATGCGCTCCCACCAGTACAGCTTGCGGTCATTGATGTAGCCGGTCGGAACGAAGAACGTCGCCCGCATGCCGATCGCGCGCAGGATCGGGAGTGCGACGTCGTGACAGCTGCGATAGCCATCGTCGAACGTGACCATCACCGGATTCTTCGGCAGCGGCGCGCCCTCGAGTGCACGGATCAGCTCGTCGATGCCGATCGGCGTTCCGTAGCGCGCGAGGATCTCCATCTGGCGGCGGAACTGCGCCGGATCGGCGTCCGCGATGCCCGAATCGTAGGGCGACGTGAGGTCGACGTGAGCCACGTGATGGTACGTGAGGATGCTAACGGGCGACGGAACTGGGGCGTAGCGGCGCAGTTGCATGAGCGCCTGCAGCGCACCCGCACGGTGCATCACAATCGCAATGCGTTCGCGTGCACTCACGGATGCCGAGAGTAGCTCGGATGCTAGTTATAGCGAGCCCTCGTGTTTGCGATCCCAGGCATCTGCCTCCTCATCATCTTCATTCTCGCGCGGCCGCAGGAATTTCTGCCGCTGCTGCAAAAAGTGCCCTTCCTCCACATCGGCGCTGCGCTGGCAGCGATCGGTTTTGTCGTCGATCTGCGATTGCATCGACTGCAAGCGGTCGCGACGAACACACTGCCATGGGTCCTCGCGTTCCTCGGCTGGGCGACGCTGTGTACCGCGATGAACGTGCCCGAGGCGCTACCGCGTCAGGGCATGGAGATGGCGATCTTGCTCATCTTGTATGGAACGCTCGCGCACGGCGTCCAACGGTTTCGAACGTTCCAGTTCGTCGTGGGTGTGCTCGCCGCCACCTGCGTGTTCGTCGCGTTCGTGTGCTTCCACCAGGGCTTCGCCGACAAGCAATGCGTCGGTGGTCAGGCCGTCGTCGGTGGCGTCGAAGGCAAACCCGACGGCCGCGCGTGCGAGACGCATACGCAGTGTCTGGGACCCGAGGCAGAGCCGGATCTCGTCTATCGCTGCGAGCGCGTCGGCCTGTTCGACACGTACACGATCGAAGGCCGCGTGCGTTACATCGGCGAGCTCCACGATCCCAACGAGGTCGCGCTCACCGTCTGTGCCGGCGGCGTCGGCTTGTTGATCGGATTCGCGCTGCGCCGCCGTCGTGCGGCCTCGCAGATCGCGATGGGCTTCGGTGTGCTGCTCGTGATCGGAACGATCGTGCTCACGCAGTCACGCGGCGGTCTCGTCGCAGCGATGCTCGTACCAGGCGTCTACATCGTGCGGCGCTACGGAATCGCGGCGATCATACCGGCGGCGATGCTCGCGATTCCCGTCCTGTTACTCACCGGGCGCAGCGGCAGTAATGCAGACATGTCGACGACCCTGCGCTACGAGGCGTGGGCCGCTGGCCTCGACATGTTCAAGCACAGTCCCGTGTTCGGCGTCGGCGCACGCATGTTCACCGATCACCACTACCTGACGGCGCACAACTCGTACGTGCTCACGCTCGCGGAGCTCGGCATCGTCGGGATGTTCCTGTTCATGGCGCTGATCTACCTCTGCATCAAGACGCTGTGGGTCGGCCTGCGCGTGCTCAAGGACATCCCCGGCACCGCCGCCGCGCAGGTGTGGGGCATGGCGCTGATGTCTGCGATGTGCGGCATCGCGTTCCAGATCAACACGCTGTCGATGGCCTACCACTCGGTGGTGTGGCTGTTCTTCGGTCTCGTCGGTGCGTGGTACTCGTCGGTGCGCACGCACAAGCCCGACCTCGTCATCAAGATCCGGCTGCCCGACTTCATCGCGTTGCTCGTGATCGTCGTCGGCTACGCGTTCGTCGTGCTGCCGCTGTGGCTCAAGTACAAGGGGATGATGTAGCCCCGACCGGGGCTACTTCTTCTTCTTCGCGGGCGCGACGGGCTTCTTCGCAGCGGCGGGTGCCTTTGCGGCGGGTGCCTTTGCGGCGGGCGCCTTTGCGGCAGGCGTCTTCACCGCCGGCGCTTTCGCGGTCGGTGCTTTTGCCGCGGGCGCCTTTGCGGGCGCCGCCGGCTTCGCGGGCGCCTTCGCTGGCGCAGGTGTCGGCTTGGCGGGAGCAGGCGCGGGCTTGCCACCGGCGGCTGCCGGGCGGGCGGGAACCTTGATCGGCTCGGGCTTGCCGGTTGGCAGCGGCTTCGCGGGGCGTGGCGGCAGCGGACCACGGCGGTTGCGATCCTCGGGATCGATCGGATCGCGGTCGTCGTCATCGTCGGCGCTCGACGGTGCGTCGTCGTCGTCGTCATCGCGGATGATCGGCTTGGGCTTCACAGCCTTTGCGGCGGGGCGAACCGGGACATCCTCGTCCTCGTCCTCGTCTTCGTCGTCATCGTCGTCACTGGTCGCGGTGGCGTCGTCGTCCTCCTCGTCCTCCTCGTCCTCGTCCTCGTCCGCATCGTCGTCGGTGCCCCACGGCGGAGCGTCGCCGTCACGCCAGCCACTGGCCGTGTCGTCGTCGTCGTCGTCGTCGTCCTCGGCCTTCTCCTTCTTTTCCTCGGTCCACTCCTCCTCCTCGGCCGCGGGTGCTCCGCCGGCAGCACCGCCGCCTCCGGTCCAGCCATCGGCTACCTCTTCGGTGCCCTCGTCGGCGTCGTCGGGCTCTTCTGCCTCGTCGTCGTCGTCATCGTCGTCATCGTCATCGTCGCCTCCGCCCTCGGCCTCGTCCTCCTCCTCGTCGTCGTCTTTGACGATGCTCTTCGGGGAAGCGGCGAGGCGGGGAACGAAGGGGTCTTGGGCGACGTCTGTACGCATGGAGAACCTGGCGATTCTAAGCATCGGCACTGTGAGGTGTGTCAACCCGAACAGCCGCCTTTGGTTGTGGGTGCTACAAAGACTTCGTGTTGCGGCGTACTCGAGCTCTGACGCTAGCTTGCACCCTCTTGGCTGCCGCAAATGCCGCTTACGCGGACAATGTGGACTGGAACGCGAGCGTCGCGGGAAGCGTAGCTACCACGGACAACAAGAACGGCTCCCCCACCAATGGTGGCAGGAGCGCCGGTGTGTTCTCCGACGCGCGCCCCGGGATGCTCCTCACCTACAACTCACCCCGTCAGATCCACGAGCTGCTCGGCGAGGTCGACTTTCTATACAACCTCGGGAACGACAAGCCCAACGTGACGTTCCGCGGTGGTTGGAAGGCGTTCTTCCTGACCGGTCCGCGTTCGGAGGGCTCGGCAAACATCGATGCGAGCATGGGCCAGCTCAACGCCCTCAACGCGACCCAGCCGTCCGATCAGGGAGCCATCGAGGTGATGCCGCTCGGGCGCGTCGACACCCAGCAGCTCTCGGGTGGCGAAAACTTCTCGTGGCAGGCGACCAAGTTCTCGCGGACCTTCGAGCGCGTCTTCGCGCGCCAGGGCGGCACCGACGATAGCGAGGCCCAGGTCACCACGAAGGCGCGCGAGATCGGTGCGGCGATCGGCTTCGATCGCCGGCTGCGCAAGCACGACTTCGTGTTCGAGGCCGGTGGCTCGTTCGTCTACCTCGACAAGAACGATCCGTTCGTGCGCCAGATGGGCAGCCGGCGCGACAATCAGCTCAACCCCCGAGGGGTCGTCGTCTGGCAGTGGGATATCAGCCAGCGTTGGAGCAGTAACGTCGACGCGGGCGTCGTCTACGTCCACCCGGTCACGAAGCTGTTCGGTCGCGACCTGAGCGACCCATACAACCCGATGCGATCCTACAACGGTGGGCCGTTCCCGCTCTTCGGTGGCGTGCTCGCGTACTCCGACGTGTGGGGCCGCGCGACGCTCAACGTGCGCCGGTCGATGACGCCGAACCTGTTCATCGCGCAGAACACGATCTCGGACAGTGCAAGCGTGACATTTGCGATGCCGCTCAAGTTTCTCGACAAGACCGGGAACAACCGCCAGCCGAAGGTCGTCGGTCTGGGCACGGCGGGTTTCAATCGAACCCAGCTGATCGATCCCGAGCTCGGAGGGCTTCGTGGTGAGTTCAAAGTTGCCCGTCTCGACTTTGCGGTCGCGTGGCAGCCGCGCAAGGGCCAGACGTTCGGTTTGCGCTACGAGTTCACCTACCAAAACGGCGACACGATCGGGGACACCATCGTGCCGTCGTTCTTTCGCAACACCTTCTATTTCACCTACGCGCTGCGCTACCCCGAAGAAGTTCAGGTCCGCGTGCCGCGCCGTAGCCAGAGCGTGCGAGCCGACAAGGGAGACCTCGCGCCGATCGGCGCCGAGCCGGTGGTCGTAGACCCCGCCGACCTGCTCAACGACAACGGCGGCCGGTAGTCACTCGAGCATCACGACGTTCGCGGCGGGCACGCCTGCAAAACCGGTGTTCCATGCCACGGCATAGCCGCTGATGTTCTTCAGCACGACGCGCTGCTCGACATGCGCGGGGTCGACGATCCACTCGCCGATCACGTCTTCCTCGTAGCAAGTCGGCCCGACGACGATGACTTTTCGCCGTGCCTCCGCCCGCGGTGGCGGCGCGACCAGCTCGGGTTGACTCCAGCGCAGGTGACACACACGCGACAGTTCGACGACGTTGACGATCGACGCACCGACCTCGCGCGAGCTCTGCACGGCGCCACATGCGAACCCGGCCCCCGCCGCGTACGCACGCCCGGGCTCCACGAAGATCTCGACGCCGGGGAACGCAGCGCGGATCTCCGCGAAGGCAGCCGCGACATCGGAGATGCCGTGCCAGGCGCCGCCGAAGTTGATGAATGCGGGTGCGCGTTCGAATTGCGCGAGTGCGGCACGGGCGGTGGCGATGAAGCGCTCCGCCGTGGTCGCAGTGACCGGTCCGTGATGCACGTGCATGCCGACGCGCCGATCACCCGCTGCTTCGAACATCGCGAAAATTTCGCCGTGCGTTTCGACACCGAAGCGCGAGCGGCGCCGACCGCTGCCTTCGAGCAACGCGCCGACGGCGGGATCGCGCCCGGTCAAGGATGCGCTGACCCGGATCGCGATCTCTGCATGCGGGGGTGCGTGGGTCACCTGCGCCACCGTCTCGCAGCCGACGAGGATGCGACGTGACGCCGGTGCGTGGGCTATTGAAGCGCCGCTCGGATCCACGATTGACAGCACGCCATCGTCACGCACTGCGCTGGCGGCTCGCACCTCGCCAATCGAGGCTGCATCGAAACCTGCGAGGTGGTTCGCGGCGAGCGCGCGCACCGCCTCGTGCGGGAACGACTTCATCGCGAACAGCGGCTGGATGCTCGCCGCCCGCGCCGCGTCGCTGATCGCCTGCATGTTCGCAGCGATCGCGCGCAGGTCGTAGATCAGCGTCGGGCCGCTCGCACGGTTGGCTGCGTCGAAAATGCGCGCGTCCACGTCGCCGTCGAGTATGCGGCGCTAAAGGTCGAGGCGATAGCGACAGCGCTGGCGATCGCCCGCGCGATACATCTCGCAGTCGACGGGCAGGTCGACGGATCCGCCGGTGCGAGCCGGTCGAGCACGAGCTCCAGCTCGGCGTCGCGGTACGGCCCGGCGGTGGTCGGAAGGACCATCCCGTCCAGCCTAGTCCTGATGGCGATCGCGGGTCTCGGGCAACATCGCCATTGCGATGATGCTGATGACGCTCGTGAACACGATGTAGAACGCGGGAGCTAGCGGGCTTCCGGTCGCGCGCATGAGCCACGTGATCAGCACCTGTGTCGTCGCACCGAAGATCGTCACCGTCAGCGCGTAGGCGAGGGCGATGCCCGACGCGCGGTTCCTCCCCGGAAACACCTCGGCCATGACGGTCAGCGCCGCGACCGCACCGGGTGTGGAAACCAGACCGATGATCGTGATCATCACGATCAGCGAGACGCCGGAGGGGTAGTGCAGCAAGAGCATGAAGGCGGGCACCGTGACGACGATCGTCAACAGTCGCGATCCGATCATCGTGCGCTTGCGGCCGACCCGTTCGCACAGGGGCCCGCCGATCAGCGCACCGACGATCGAGGTGGCGCCGACGATCAATGGAGCGACGAGCGCACTCGACGGTGCCATCCCGAGTGTCGTGAGGGCGTACGTCGTCATGAAGTTCATCACGTACGTGGTCACGGTCATGCACATCGTCGCGAGCACCACGAGCACGAGCTCGCGCCGGTGGTCTCGCAGCACGGCGCCAAGGACTGCGCGGGCAGACGTATGCCTGGCCGTCAGCGTCTCGGGCAGCGACTTGCGCAGATAGAAGCCGACGGGCACGAGCAGGAGGCCCAGCGCGAAGGCGAGGCGCCAGCCCCAGCTCGCGAGGTCGCCGGGGGCGAGCACATAGGCGAGGGTCAGGCCCACGACACCAGCGGCGAGCGTCGCGACGCCTTGGGTCAAGCTCTGCAAGCTGATGTAGAGCGCGCGCTTGCCGGGTGGTGCTGCTTCGAGGAGCACCGCCGATGCGGCGCCGACCTCGCCGCCGAGGGCGAGGCCCTGCACGAGACGCGTGGCGACGAGCAAGAGCGGCGCAGCCACGCCGATCGAGGCGTAGGAAGGCGTGAAGGCGAGGCCGAGTGTCCCGATCGTCATCAGAACGATCGTGAGCAGGAGTGCTGGTTTGCGGCCCGCGCGATCCGCATACGCGCCGATCCAGATGCCACCGAGGGGGCGGGTCAGAAACCCGACCCCAAACGTCGCGACCGACAGCAGCAGGCTCGCGAACTCGCTGTTCGTCGGGAAGAACGCCTTGCCGATGTAGACGGCAAAGAATGTGTACGTGATGAAGTCGTAGAACTCGAGCGTGTTCCCCGCGAGCGTCGCGAGGAGTGCGCCCCGCGAGATCCTCGACCCCATCGTACCTACATACACCAGGTCAGCGTTTCATGGCCTTCTCGACGCCGGGCTTCACCGGCATCGTCGCCGGCGTCTCGCCATCATCCTCGGGCGGCAGCAGCTTCATGCCCGTCTCGCCGGGTTTCGCCTCGACCGACGTAGCGGGCGGCGGCGCCTTGCGCGCATCGGGCCCCGACATCAACACCGCGGTGACCGGCACGGCGACACCGATGCCGATCAGGATCGAGCCGCGCCACTTGAGGCCGAGCCGTCCCTTGATCATGAAGATGCCGGAGATCGCGAGGTAGAGCAGGAGCACTGCGTAGGCGTCCGCGACGTACTTCCAGCCCTTCTTGTTGCGGGCGGTGTGGAGCCAATTCGCGACACCGATGAAGGCGCGGCGCTCGCGGCCCTGGATCGTGACTTGCTCACCGATGACGGT
>JAYVWH010000448.1:0-5474 GCA_043786265.1 Kofleriaceae bacterium
GCTGAGCTCCAGCCACTTCGCATACTCGAGCTCGGCGAACGGCACGATCGACAGCTCACCGAAGCCCTCGACGAGGTTGTACGAGCCAGCGGTCGGCGCTTGTGCGTTGCCGGTCGTATCGCCGGTCGACGTCAACGGGTCGGGCGTGAACGCGCCGGCTTCGTGGCGGTAGTCGCCTCCGAACGCGACCGAGATGTCGCCGTGGTGCGGCAGATCGACGAGCTTGCCGCTCGCCTGTGCCAGCGTCGTGCGCTGCTCGTTGGAGCCGGTCGCGACGCCGGTGTACGTCAGGTAATTGATCATCTCCGGCGTGATGTTGCCGGGCACGAGCAGGTTGAGCGGCACGCAACCGGGGATCGGTGCGCCGGCAGTGCCACAGGTCGGGCCCTCGCTCGGATCGACGTAGCTCGGTCCGAGCGCATTCGCGAGGTGGCTCAGGATCAAGCTCCCGTGTGCCTCCTGAACGGCATTGGACCGGCCGTAGTTGAACGACACCTCCCACTTCCAGCCTGCCAATCGGCTCTCGTCGCCGAACTTGCCCGCGAGTCCAACAACCGCGCGTACCGTGTCGACGTTCTGCTTGAAGGTGCGCGGTCCGAACTCGGTGAGCCGCCGGTTGTAGTCGACGACATCGACGCCGAACGGGTTGTAGATGTTGTCGGCCGCGATCGGTGTGCCGTACAGGCCGGTGAACAGCGGTTCCTCGGCGAGCTGCTGCTCGGAGAATCGCTTGTTGTACGAGACCTCGAAGAACGACTTTGCTTCCTTCGACAGGTCGTAGTGCCCCGTCGCAAAGACATTCACGCGCGAGGACGGGGTGTAGAGATAGTTGATCGGCTGGAAGTTGTAGTTGTCGCCGAATGTCGACTCGGTGGGCGAGTTGAAGTCGCGGAACCCGCCCGAGCCGTCGGCGGTGCAGTACTTCGTGGTGCAACCGGGCACCATCAGCGGGTCGCCGCCGTTGGCCGTGTTGA
The DNA here is from genome assembly GCA_043786265.1 of Kofleriaceae bacterium. Taxonomy (GTDB): domain Bacteria; phylum Myxococcota_A; class Polyangia; order Haliangiales; family Haliangiaceae; genus JABFXX01. The sequence goes on from JAYVWH010000448.1 coordinate 975, forward strand.
GGCGGCCGCCGGGCACTGCGCTCGAGCCGCTGAGCACGGTGGTGCCTGTCTCGTAGTCGTAGGCGCGGACGTCGTGCGCCCATCCGCGATCACCCGACAGCACCTGGCCCTGGCGCTGATATCCGATCGCGACCGTGACGTTGCTCTTCTTGCCGGTCGATCCAGTGACGAGGCTGAGATCGTAATCGGTGCCGTCGCCGTGCTGCGACGTGCCGGTGTACGCGGTGGCCTCGGTCCCGTCGAAGTCGCTCCGCGTGATGACGTTGACCACGCCGGAGATCGCGTCGCTTCCATAGACCGCGGAGGCGCCGTCCTTGAGCACCTCGATGCGATCGATCATCGCTAGAGGGATCGCTGCGACGTCGACCGACGAATCGGCGCCAAGGCCGCCCGGCACCACGCGCCGGCCATTGATCAGCACGAGTGTGCGATTGGAGCCGAGGCTGCGCAGGTCGATGCGGGTCGAGCCGTCGCCACCATTGTTCACCTGGGCGTTGATCGCATTGCCCTGCGAGGGCAGCTTCTGCAGGATCTCGCCGACGTTCGAGATGCCGGCGGCGTCGAGCTTCGCGCGGTCGACGACCGAGACCGGTGCCGACGTGGTCAGCTCCTTGCGCTCGACGAGAGAGCCAGTGACCGTGATCGTCTCTTCGCCCTCGACGCCCGCCGCATCCCGCTCGGCCATCTTCGCGAGCTCTTCGTCCGTCAGATTGGGCGTTGCTTCGACGCTCGGAGCCTCGGCGGCGTGGGCACCGGCGGGAATCGGCGGCGCTGGAGGTGGCTCCTCCCCCATGCCCGGATTGTCTGGGGGTGGCGGCGGTTCCGCGGGCTGCGCCACTCGGTGCACGGGGCGCGCGAGCCCTCGCATGTGCAGCGTGCGGGGCGATGGATCCGCGACTGCACTACCAGTTCCGACAACGACCAACAGCAGCGTTCGGCAAGGACCCATGGGCGGTGACGCTGTCATAACCCCAGCACTGAGTCACCTTGGGACCGGCGACCTTTCACGTTCGATGCCGATGCCCGTGCCCATCGCGGCGTGCCGACCACGTCAGGCACCGACGGCAGATGCGAAGTAGAAGTCGAGCATCGCCGTCAACGGCGCCGCGTTACCTTGCAGCCGGCTGCGCAGTGCCGCGCCCTCCCAGCAATCAACGAGCAGGTTTGCCATCTGCTTGGTGTTGGCGCTGGCGGGCAGGTCACCTGCTTTGCGAGCCTGCTCGAGACAGCCCGCGAGCCGATCGGCAATGGTCGCGATGCAGCCCGCGATCTTTCGCCGAAACGTTTCGCTGACGCCGGAGAGCTCCTGGCCTAGACCGCCGATCAGGCAGCCCATGTAGCCCTGCTTCTTGTACGCCTGCTTCGTGTTCTCGAAGAAGCGGCGAACGCGCTGCAGCGGAGGACGGCTCACGTCGTCGAGGCAGTCGAGGCCACCATGCACGCCCTGCATGTACAAGTCCACCACCGCGAGAGCAAAGTCTTCTTTGTCCTTGAAGTGGTGATAGAAGGACCCCTTCGGAGTCCCAGCAGCTTCGAGCAGCGCAGCGATGCCCAGGTCGTTGTAACCATGCTGGAGCATCATCGCGAGCCCCGTGTCGAGGAGCCGCTGCTTCGTCGGGTGCGTCGTCTGCATCACTCGCTCGAGCACCACCTTACGAAGTGCCGCGACCGGCGCAAGCCCAAAATTGCCATCGGCGAGCGGCTAACTCGTCTTCTTGATCATGTGATCGATCACGTGGCGATGCTCGGTCTGCGGGCTGAACATCACGATTTCTGCGTCCGCTTCGACCTTCACGTTGTGCCCCGGTGGCCAGTAGAACAGGTCGTTTGCGTTGACCGTCTCGTGCACGCCCTTGGCATCCGTCGTCGTGAGCTGTCCGCGGATCACAAAGCCCCAGTGAGGGCATTGGCAAAGATTGCCGTCGAGCCCCTGGAACAGCGGCGTGGTGTCGACGCCCGCCGACAGCGTGAAGTACTCGCCACTCAGCTTGTCGAACCCGCTAACGCTGCCGAAGTCCATCCGCTGACGGATCGTGGCACCAGGAATCTGCAAACGAACGTCCACGTCATCTTTCGCTACACGCATCACACGCTCCTTTTTAATCGCCCAGAAATAGACCGAACGGTCTAGTTTTAGTACAGCCGTTTTATCTACGAGTCAACGGACCGCGCGAGAGACATGTCTGGCGATCGCCCTGTGGCCGCTCCCCTCGCCGGCCGTCTCAACTTAGAGAGCGATCCGCAGCGTGCGATGCAGCACATCCCGCTTCGCCGACGACCAACCTGAAGGGTTGGTACTTTTGGGCACGAGGCGGTCGTGCGAAAATCGGCGCGCACAACACATGAAAAACTCCAAACGTCGTACGCGGACGGAACACCGCCTGCACGGTTGCGTCTGGATGAGCCTCGCTTGCTCATTGTTCGTTTCCTTGCTGGTCGGCTGTGGCGGCGGTTCGCCAGGATCGCCTGACGCTTCGCTGTCCACCGATACCCCCGCAAGCGGAAGTTGCGGCGATACCGTCTGTGAGCTGACGGAAAATTGCGTCACCTGCCCGACGGATTGCGGCATCTGTCCGGCCGGCTGCGGGAATGCCACGTGCAGCGGCGCCGAGACATGTCAGACGTGTCCCGCCGACTGTGGAACATGCGCGTTGGGCTGTGGTGACGGCGTCTGCGCTGCCGACGAGAGCTGCGGCAGCTGTCCGCTTGACTGCTCGTGCCCGACCGCAGGCGTCCGGCTCGCCGCAGGAGGCTCGCTGACGTTTCAGGATGTGTCGGCGGATGGCGTCTACATCGCGTACACCAACGCGTCGGGAGTTCTATTTCGGGTTGCCAGCGACGGCGCCTCCGCACCCGTCCAGGTGTCGACCGGCGTCATCAGGGCACGCTTCAAGGGGAATTTCCTCGTCACGTTCTCGGGCCTCGACGCGACCGGCAAGTATGCAACCTCGATGAGCGTGTTCAGCGAAACCGGCACGTCCGCGATCCGGACTGACGGCCCCGCCATTCGTATCAAGTCGGTGACCGCGACGGCCGACGGCGCCCACTACGCGTATCTGCGTGGCGCTTCTGGACAGCCGCGCGACGTGCTGCTCGACGGTCAGGTGCTGTTCGCCGCCGCTATCAGCGCGAAGATCCAGTTCACCCCGAACAGCGCGGCCCTGATCGCAGGCCTCTCGTATACGGACGGCAACGGAGTACTGGTACAGCCCGTACTCGCCTATCCAGTCGTCGGCGGCAGCCCCGTCACTTTGGCCGCCGATGGCGCTGGGACCTCCTTCGCGATCACTCCGTCGAGCGCCAGCGTCGTCGTCGCGGCGAACGCCAACGGCGGTAGGGCCGACCTCACGCTGGTACCGATCACAGGTGGAGCGGGCGCGCTCGTCGCGACGGGGGACGACACCGGCTTCAGCGTTCTGGCAGATGGGACCACCCTGGTCTACGTCGATGCGGGCGCGCTGCGGAAGATTCAGCTCTCGGGCACTGGCGGGTTGACCTTGGTCGGCAGCGGCGTCGTCGCCCTCGACGACATCTCGCAGAGCTCGATCGTGTATGCGACGTTCCAGGACGCGACCACCGGGCTCGAGACCCTACGCATCGTCCGTACGTCAGGATCTGGAGACTCCGCGATCGGAACGAGTGCTGCCTCCGAGCACTACACGCCCGGTGCGACGATCGTCGCGGCGCGAACCAACATCGTCGGCACCGCCGGCAGCCTCGTGCTGGTGCCGGTCGCAAGCCTGACGGGCGCGTCGGTTGCCCCCAACATCACCAAGTCGTCGTTCCCAGACGAAACTCGCGTGGTGTACGCCGACTCCATCGGCACGCTCGACATCGTCGCGGCGAGCGGCGGCAGCGCGACCGTGATCCAGGCGCGAATCAACACGTTCGAGCTCGTGCCCGACTCGCTCGGCAGTACGACCCGCCTTCGCGCCGCCTACGTAATCGCCAACGGTGTCAACGCCGGGCTCTACGTAACGCCGCTGTGAAGCGACGTACTCAGCGCAGGTGGATTCCGACGCCGAGCCACGGCGGATACACCTAATCGAAGTCTCACGGTGGCGGCCGTTTGGCCAGAGGGAGAAAGCGCGCGACCTCACGGCGACGGTGAGCTCGGCGTGCTATCCGACCAGACGGAGAAGTTGAGATGAAGAAGCGCGTTGTCATCATCGGAGCCGGGTTGTGTGGTTCGGTCCTGAGTACGTTGCTGCGTAATGACTTTGAGGTGACCGTCGTCGAGCAGGGCCGAAAAAAGAAGCCACTGTTCACCGACGTGGATTGCGATACGGGCGAGCTGAATACGTCGATCAATCGTGCCGAGGGCTTGGGTGGGACCACCAACTACTGGCACAACGCGCTGATCGAGCTCGATGACAAGGATCTGAAGAAGGCCGGCATCGAGCCGGCCGGGTTTGCCGCGTACTACAAGAAGGCGTGGCAGTTCTTTCTGTCGGCGAAGGAGCTCGACGAGTGCAACCGCGTGCGCGATACGAACGCGGC
>JAYVWH010000449.1:0-3289 GCA_043786265.1 Kofleriaceae bacterium
CGGGGCGGTCTTCATCAGCTCCTGGTAGACGTAGATCGCCTTGTCGCTCTTGCCCTGCGCGAGATAGAGGTCCGCGAGGATCTGGAGCATGTTGAACGCGTACTTGTTGTCGACGCGCTGGAACGCTGCGTACGCCTTGTCGGCCTTACCGATCTCCGCGTACGCGCGAACGAAGTCCTTCTTCGCGGCGCGGTTCAGGATCTCCTGCTTCTTGTCGTTCTTCGTGGCCTGCGCGACCTGGAAGAACGTCTCGAGCGCCTCCTGGAAGCGCGACAGGTTGAGATGGATCCAGCCCATCTTGTACATCGCGTACCAGTACGCGCTGCTCTTGGGGAACTTGAGGACCTGCTTGTAGCGGGCTTCGGCGTCGGCGAGCTGGCCCGACTCGAAGTAGTAGTCGGCGAACGCGAGGTGCGCCTCGGGGACGTACTTGCTGTTGGGGTAGTTCTTCAGGAGCTTGTCGTAGACCGCGCGCGCCTCCTTCATGTACTTGCCGCCTTGCAGCGTGTACCCGTAGTAGAAGAGCGCCATATCCATCTTGGGATAGTTGCGGAAGGCGTCGTTGTCGGTGAGGCCCTTGTAGGTCTTCACGGCCTTGAGCAGATAGGTCTTGGCCGTGTCCTCGGCCTTCTTCTGCTCGGCCTGGAGCTTGGCCTTCTCGCCGGGCGCCTTCGCCTTGTCGACGCGAATGGAGGCCTCGGCTGCTTTGAGGCGGAACAGGCGCTGCTGCTTGGCGTAGAGCTCACCGAGCCGGAAGTAGTAGTCCGACTTCTCCTCGACTTCGGCGTCGGGCGTCGTGTCGATGAGCTTGACGAGGATCGTTTCCTGCTCGTTACGAATGTTCGAGACCAGGCCTTCGATCGAGAGGACGGCATCGGCCGTCAGCTCGGGCTTGAACTCGCTCTTCGCCCCCGCCGGCTTGGGCGCGATCGGCTTGACGCGATCCGAGAGCTTGACGTCGACCTTCACGTTCGACGTGTCGCGCTTGTACTTGCCTTGAGCCAGTGCGGCTCCGGGCGTCGCGAGCAGCGATACTGCGATCAGCAGTTTCAGTTTGGACATATCGATTCCTTTTTCCCCGGCGCGGACGGTAGCTCAGTGGCTGGTCGGGAGCGAGTCAGTACCCGTGAGACTTCAACGTTTTTAGCGAAGCGCCTCGGCGGAATCAACGAGCGAATGTCGACGCGACAAAGGCGTGACTTCATCGTTTGCGACGACGACAAGATCGTGACAACCGAGGACCCAAGATGACGCGCGAGCGAGCTTGCGAGCGCTGCGCGGACCCTAGTCCGAGGGCGTCCCTGAGGGACAACCGAGGACCCAAGATGACCCACAGGTACCCGAAAACGAAACCACCGCTCGGTTCAGGAGCGGCGGCAGCGAGCGAGATCGGTGAACGACCTACTGCTTGGGGCAGCGCGAACGGATCTTGAACCGGTAGTAACCCAGCTCGTCCTTCCAGTACTCGCCGTTGAACTTCCACTGGAAGTGCTCGTCGTCGACGATGATCGGCTCTTCCTTGTGGCTCTGCGAGACGCGGCCACCGACGGCCTCCGTCGACAGCTTCTCCGCCTTCGCGTTCAGGATCTCGTACTGGATCTTGACGCCGTCACGGGCAAGAGCGCCGAGCTCGCGACCGAGACGATCGACGCGATCACGGGCGACCTTACCGGCCTCCGCAGCCGCGACCGACTGCTGAACCGTGAGCTCCTGGAGGACCTCGGCGGCGACCTGCGTGGTCTGCCACGCCTTGTCGGACTTCTGCAGCATGTCGAGCTCGTGATTGAGCTCGTCGACCCATGCAAACGTCTTGAGCAGTGTCTTGTCGTTGAGCACGCTCATGACGAGGCGCTGGGTGCTCGGATCGAGGCCGGCCTTACCCGCCTTGACCTTCTTCACGTACTCGTAGAACTCGGCGTTGTCCTCATACTTTTTGACGAGCTCACCGAGGTTCTTCTGCAGCGGGCCGTACTTCTCGTTGAAGTCGGCGATCGCCTCTTCCGCCTGATCGTAGAGGCAGTAGTTGAAGTAGATGACGGCGCGCAGGAGAACGGATTCCGGGAAGAAGTTGTTCTCGAAGTACGGCGCATTCAGCGTGTGAATGTTGCCGAGCGCCTTCGAGTTGAGCGTCTTCATGAAGTACGCCCAAGACGCCTCGAACAGTGACTCGGCCCAGTCGGCCGAATCCTGCGGCAGCTTCTCGAAGTACTTGATCGACGTATCGAACTGCTGCATCGAGTAGAAGACGCGTGCCATCTGGAGCTGCGCGAGCTCGCGATAGTTGTCGATGTCGTCCGCGCTGTACGCCTTCGGACGCGTCTCACCAATGATGAGGATCTCTTTGAACGCGTCGACGGCGGGCTTGCCTTCGTACTTGCGAACGTACGTGACGCCCTCGAAGAACTTGGCCTTGATGTAGAAGGCGCTCTGGCGGTCGACCTGTTGGAACAGGCTGATCGCCTTCGCGAAGTCTTCTTCGCTGCCGCGGCGGTAGTAGTGACGACCGAGGAGGAACAGCAGCTCATCCTTGACGCTCGCGAGCGAGCTGTCATTGAGCGCGCTCGGATCGTAGGTACCGATCTTCTCGAGGATGCCCGACGTCTCCGGCAGCACGCGCGAGAGGGCAGCGAGCCACTTCAGCGCAGCGGCGTGATACGTGTGGTTGTCGCCGGCCTGGACGATCTTATCGAAGTAGGCCAGTGAGCCGGCGTAGAACCCCATCTGATAGAGGGTCTTGCCCATGAAGAACTCGGCACGTTGCTTGTTCTTCGCGTCATCTCCGCTCTCGCCATCGAGCACTTTCTTGAGCTCGATCGAGGCCGAGAAGAAGTCCTTCTTGTCGTAGAGCTTGATCGCGCGCTCGAGCGTTTTCGACGGCGGCGTCGAAGCCGCGCTCTCGGGCTCGAACTCCATGTCTTTGCTGCCGGCGGGCGCTTTGCCATCAGCAAAGGCGGTTCCGACAGTGAGCGCTCCGGCGAGTAAGGCCAACCAAGCAGATTTCAGGCGCATCCAGCTCCTCCAAGTGCCCGACCTCCGAATTCGGAGTAGGCGGCGAAATCATCTGAGGATGAGGGTCGTGTGTCAAGCCAACGGCCCGGATCCAGACATAGAAATGATCGCCGGGCCGATCCGACGCGGGCTCCGGCCGAAGCTTCCCAAGGACACCCCGTCGGCGACCCGGTTGCAACGCCGAGCAAACGATCGACTCCGCAGCGCCTTCGGCGCCGCTGCGCGGGCCGGCAGAGCCGGCCGTTGCGCGTCCGGGTGACGGACCGGGCGGTGACTCGAC
>JAYVWH010000450.1:0-3534 GCA_043786265.1 Kofleriaceae bacterium
GAGGCCGGCGGCATACATCGCGAGCAGCATCAGGAGCGCCACGGTCACCCGCACAGATTGCCGCACGCTCGGCACGAAGTCGAGAGGACCGATCGGCAGATCGGTGTGGCCAAGCGCCGCCGTCGCGGCGAGTGCCCGCTCACTATGGTGGCGGGCGTGGGGTCCTCCCGTGCATGGAGCGCTGTACTGGTGCTGACGATCGCGGTTTCGTGTTCAGCCAGCGGCCCTACGACGCCGGGGCGACAGGGTGAATCCGCGCAACCGTCAGCTTCTGCTGCGCCCACGGTCTCGTCGACTTCCGTTCCTCCTCCCTCATCCTCGTTGACTCCGACGGTGCAGCTCCCTGCGGCGTTGCTTTCCTTCGCTCGCCCGATACGACTTCCGGCGAGTCAACCGGGTCTATGTGCGACATCTTCAAGTTTGGTCATTGGGCGGCAGCGAGTGGTCGGTGACGGTGAGGTCCGACTATCGCCCGGCACGACCGCGGATCCTCCAACGTTCGACGCAGTCGCGCGAACCGGCTCCCGCCCAGGCGCCTCGATCAAGCTCTACTGGCACGTAAGCGAGGCCCTGCGATCTGAGGCATTGGTGCGTGGCGTTTCGCTCGTCGATGGTTCGCCTGTGCTTTTCGAGGAGCAAGCGCGCGACTGGATGGTGTTTGCTCCCTTCGATGCGGGTGCAGACGAGGAATGGCGGATCACTGCGAACGTCGGCGTGGTGCAGCGACCGGGCTGCATCGTCTTCCAGGTCGACACCGCCTCCACTACGGCGACGATCATCGTCGACGCCGTGCCCTGCTCGACCTGTAGTGCCACTCCCGGATGAGCGTGATCCGCACACCGCCGCCGTCACGCTCGCCACACCGAACGGCAGCTCGGTGCTAGCAAGCATGTGGGGCTTTCAGCAGTCGAGACGGCCGGTGTCGGCTAGGTCGACAGTGGACGTGGCCGAGGCGGTGAGGAGTCCGTGGTCGAACACGAACCAGAGTCGCGTCGTGCCCGTGACGGGCGCGCCGTCGTACAACGGCAAGAATCGTCGAATCGGGTCTGGGACATTGGATGCCACTTGGCGTGACGAGCCGCGTGCTGTAGACGGCACGGACCTGCGCGATGGTCCAGCCCACTTGGACCGTGTCGGGAACGCGCCCGCCGGACGCCCGGGGCGAGATCCATACGATCTGAGCATCGAGGGGGTTGCTGCCTCGGGCGCGCAGTGCGAAGGTGGGAACGGACGCGTCGTAGGTGCTGAGCGTCGCGGTGGCGAACGGTGGCACGGTGGACGGGCGGATGGTGATCGGATGGCCGTCCCACCCGCGGAACTGTGGATCGATGGCAAGCTCGACGCCGAGAACGCGCTGTGCGTCGCGCACGGTGAATCCGAGCGCGAGCGGACCGTACGAGCCCATGCCGATCGTTGCGGCTGGTAGCCGCGTCGTCGGCTCGCCGACGAGCCACAGTTCTCGATCGCCCAGTCGATGCACCCCCGGGGCGAGCAGGTCGCCCGCGCGACCCGCAGATGGGTAGTCACGATCAAGTGGTGGCACGTCAAAGGTGTGCCCACCGATGGCAATCGAGACCGTTTGGTTGGATGGGTTCGCCAGCAGGAGCGTTTGCGACGGCGCGACCTTCGTGCACGTGCCCGCCGTCCCGGCCTGGGTCGTGCCGCCGAGCACCACGAACACCGACCCCCGGATCTCGAAGTCCGCGCAGTCTCCCGTGGGAGCCGACGCGTCCGCCACCCGCAGGCCCTCGCGCACGGTCGTCGAAGTGACCGTGACCGTGGTCGACGGCGTGGTCGGCGACGCCGAGCCGGAAGCGGAGGTGGTGACGAAACTCGTTGCCGGTGCACTGCTGCTAGAGATGGGCGCGCCTCCACGATCATCTGCGCCGCCACACGACGCGAGACACAACGCGGCCAGAACAAGAAGAGGCTTCATCACCACACTTTGCGTTGATCGTGGCGATGTGACAACTAGCGCGGAATGCCCGCTCTGGGCGCGTTATCGCCAGCGATGTCCGGTGTTCTGGATGCGCGTTCTGTGCGCGGGTTGGTCCACGTCGTATCGTTTGGTGGCCTCGACGCTGTTGGAGGTGCGATGGGTTATGACCGGTGGGTCGACGCGGTGCGGGCCGCTCGAGGCGACGCGAGCGAATTGATCGAGGTATTTCGGGAACTGCCACTCGACGGGCTTCAGTTCGCCGGGAACGCGTTGCGCAGGTGGGCGCGCCTTCTTGGGCATCCTGCGAGTCGCGCGGCATGAACAAAGTATCCCGCACCGAGCTGCCGATTTGCGTGAGGTAGTCCCGGGTTCCGCGTCGGGAATATGCGCTAGCGCTGGCCATACGCGTGATGCAACGATGCGGACGTGCCAACGTCGCTTGCAGTACGCGTAGCCGGTCCCGAAGATGCTGCCGCAGTCGCCCAACTCAACGGGATTGTTCAAGGCCTTCACCATGAAGCTCATCCCGATCGCTTCCTACCGCCAGACCCAACGCGGGCTGAACCCGTGTTCCGCGACTGGCTTTCGCCGGGGCATGCGCGGCCCCGGATGCCGCGTTCGGAAACAAGGGCCTGGATGTGCGAGTCGGCAACGGGTGAAGCGATCGGCTACATCGTCGCTGTCTACTGTGAGCGACCGGAGTCGCCCTTCACTGCGGCTGGCCGCTGGGTGGAACTTGACCAGATCGCGGTGCGTGAGGACGCCCGGAGCCTTGGGGCCGGTCGGATGCTTGCTCTTGCCGTTGTTGGTTGGGCCAGGGAGGTCGGCGTCGACACACTCGAACTCTCGGTGTGGGAGTTCAACGCAACGGCGCAGGCGTTCTTTGCGGGGCTGGGTTTTGAGCCGCTCCAACAGCGGCATGCCTGGCGACTTCGCGATCAGTAGCGTCGCGGAACTGTAGATCGGGACGCTCAGCTGGCTTCGACGAGCGCCGTGTAGAAGTACGGAATCGCGTCGCTTGGGCCATTGCGAACTCGCTTGAACGCCTTGCCGATTGGGTTCACGATCCGCAGCGACGGCAACTGGACCGTGGGCCACTCGTCGCTCGGTGCGCCGTCGGCGGTGCGAACTCTCCAACGTCCACTCGCGTGACGTACGGCGACCTCACCGATGTACGCCCCGAACTGGAACAGGGTCTCGGCCATCTGATCCGCATCGTCGCCTGCGCTATGAAACCCGCTCAGCAACGCGTCGACGTTACGGAGACTGTCGACGGTGTAGTCGAGCACGACACCGTCGATCCGTTGCACGACACCGACGAGATGGTGGGCATGATTCGCCATGTGCTCGGGCAACGGTGGGAAGGGCAGGCGTAGCTCCACGCTCGACCCGTAACCGGCTCGCGCCCACGCGGAACTGTAGTTATTCCGGTCGACGACGACGCGGGGCCGACCGGCGCCACCAGGTGGCGCACGAGGCGCTGATGAGGAGGGTGACCATGAGTTGGCGTGACGGGCATCCGCCGAGCTTTGAGCGACATCCGAGCGCAGCAGCCACGAATCGTCGCTGCCCGCGTCGGCCGGCGAACGTCGACC
>JAYVWH010000451.1:0-2678 GCA_043786265.1 Kofleriaceae bacterium
GTGGCGGCGGACGCTCCTCGCGTTTCGACGAGCACGCAGGCGCCACGATCAAAGCTGCGACCACGAGGCACCCGGCGTTCACGCTCCGATTATCCTCTCAGCGTGCCGGAAACCAAGAGCCGGTGGCTCGCAGAATCGCTCGCTCGGTTTCACGGAGCCGCGCAGGCGAAAGCACGCGACCCATCGGCTCTGGTTCGATCTCCGCTTGATGCAGGTTGGTGATCTGCTCGCACTTGAGGACCGACTCCATCGTGATGCCACCCTCCCCCCGTCGCAGCCAGACGTGTGTCGGCGCGTCTGAGAGCACGGTCGAACACGGAACGACGAGCACGTCCGACGCGCGCTCGTTGCGCACGTCGTGCGAGATGACGAGAGCTGGGCGCCGTTTGTCGAGATTTACGTAGTAGAGGTATCCGCGCAGCAGCGGCACTCTAGCCGCGCGTCCTTCGTGTCTGACGGCTCGGGACGTCATAGGCGATGGTCTTGGCGGCACGTGACGACGCACGAGCGATCGCCTCGCCCTCGGCACGATCGTCCGGTTGGAGCGACGCGTAGTAGGCCGCTGTCATCTCGTCGACAGACCGCTCGGCGGCGCGGCCTGCACCGCCACGCGCGAACAGCTCGAAGATAGCGCTTCGAGAGCTGCCGACGCGTTTTGCTTCGCGGTCAACGACCCGGAGCAAGTCGGTTGCGATCGTCAAGCTAACCTTGCTCTTTGTGAGAGACATCCTACTTATTATCCTACCATAAGTAGGACTTGATGACCATCCCGCGAGCTACTGCAATTTCGCGCCCTGCTTGATCCACGCGCCCAGCTCCGCTCGCTCCATGTCGGTGATCTTGGTCTTGTTGACCAGCGGCATCGTGCGCTGGCGCACGGCGCGGTCATTGATCCGATCCGCCATCTGCTGGATCTGTTCGGGGGTGTCGAACCTGACGTTGTTCGGGGCGACCTTGAAGACGTCGTCGGTCGGATGGCTGCTGTGACACTGCATGCAGCGGTGGACGATGATCTCCTGCGCGCGAGAGAACGGCACCGGGCCGCTGACGACGGGGCCGGTGTGGATCTCGATCCGGGTGATCGTCATCAGGCCCGCGACGCCGAGGCCACCCATGACGATCGCAGGCACGAGCCACGCACCGGTCGGCTGCTGCTTGCCACCTCCGAGGTAGCGCACGTTCATGAAGTGGCGAACGCCCGCTCCGCCGACCATCACCGCGATCAGAATGAGCCAGTTGAGCCCATGCCCGGTCGCCGCCGGGAAGTGGTTGCTGATCATGATGAACAGCAACGGGAACGTCAGGTAGTTATTGTGGATGCTGCGCTGCTTCGCGCGGATCGACAGCATCGGATCCTGATCCTTGCCGGAGAGCGTCGCCTCGACGAGCCCGTGCTGCGACGGCACGATCACCATCCAGACGTTGCCGGTCATCACGGTGCCGATCAGCACGCCGGTCTGCATGTATGCGGCCGGTCCGCTGAAGATCAGCGTGAACGCCCAGATCGAACCGAACAGCCCGACGATCGAGACGATGGTCGCGAGCCGCGGATTCTTCTCGCCGAGCGTGACCCACAGACCGTGATAGAGCACCCAGCCCGTGAACAGCGCCGACACGCTGAGCGTGATCGCGACGACGCGCGACATGTCGTGGACCGCCGGATCGACCAGCGGGACCTTGCCCATGTAGTAGACGACGATGAACAGGGAGATGCCGGTCGCCCACGTCGTGAAGTTCTGCCACTTGAACCAGTGCAGCGTGTCGGGCATCTCGCCGGGCCCGAGCAGCTTCTTCTCGACGTCGTAGAACGCGCCGGAGTGCAGCATGAAGATCTTGCCCTGCGACAGCTTGCCGAGGTTCGCGTGGTGCTTCTCGAGGTTGCGATCGAGCCAGTTGAACAGCATCGAGTTGCCGACCCACATGATTCCGGCGATCAGGTGCGCCCACCGGAACAGGACGTCGAGCAACTCTTGAAACCGCACGGCGCGAGTATATGTCAGCGCGCAGGCGCGCCGCGGCGCAGATAGACGTGGACGCCACGCTGGGGGTGCGAGAGCTGGATCGCGATCGCACGTGCGTCGGCGGGGAGCGCGATCGACGTTTGAAAGCGGCGGGTGTTCTTGTCATACGCCACCTCGACGCCATTGACGACGACCGTCCAGCCCGGTAGCACCGCACCCCGCACCAGGACCGGTTCTGGCCACGGTTGGCCGTCGACGGGGGCCTCGATGTAGACCTGTGCTGCGGTCTGATCGAAGTCGACGATCAGGGTCGAGAGTTTGGACTTCACGCCATCCTGGACGACGTAGAACGTGTAGGTACGTTCCTTCAGCGACGTGCCGGGGAGCGCGAAGGTTGGCGTCGCGCTCTTGAAGATCTGCTCCGCACTATCGAGCACCAGGTGGAGCTCACCCGGTCCCTTCGCGCGGACCGTGACGTCGGGGATCTGACTTTGATAACTCAACCGGTACGTGCGGCCGTCTGCATCGATCGGATAGTTCGGTGGCGCGGTCGGTAACGGACGCGTGCCGCTATCGCGAGTCACGATGATGCGACCCGACGCAACCGGCGCGGCCGTGCCACCGCAGCGCAGCCGATACGAGTAGACACCGCCGCGCAGGAGCATGTTCGCGCCGTCTTTGCCGGAGGTGATCCGAGCCGTACGGAAGCGCGGATCG
>JAYVWH010000452.1:0-4803 GCA_043786265.1 Kofleriaceae bacterium
GACATTCACACGTACGACCTCGGGGTTCGCGGGATGCGCGTCGTCGGACTAACGCGACCGGCTCACTGAGCTTCCGTCTACGCGACATCCCGCCGACTCCCATGCCGGAGGACGAGAACCGGCGATTCATCCGCGAGCCGCCGCGGATCCAACATGCGCCTGCCACGCGTCCGCGAACCGCGCGTTCGACCAACGATCGACCATGAGCTGTCTCGCGTTCGCGGCTACCTGCGCCCCCCGCGCCGGCGAGGCGAGTGCCTCGCCGATCATCGCGGCCAGCCCGTCCACTCCAAATTCGTAACAGTAGCCGCTGACCCCGTGCTCGACGAACTCGGCAATGGCTGCGTCGTGCGGGACGATCACCGGTACGCCGCTCGCCATCGCCTCCATCGTCGCGAGGCCGAGCGTGTCGATCCTGCTCGCAAATACAAATGCGCTCGCGGTGGCGTAGAGACGCGAAAGCACTTCGCCCTGCTGCAGGCCCGCAAACACGACGTACGGCTTGTTCCCGCTGATCGCTTCGAGCGAACCACGCTCGGGACCCTCGCCAACGATGACGAGCACCGGTGGGTGCTCGGATTGTTGGAGCCGCCCGACCGCGTCGATCATGACGGACAGGTTCTTCTCGCGCGATAGTCGTCCGACCGTCAGGACGATCCGGCTTGCCGAGACGCCTAGCGACGGGAACACTTGCGGACACGCATGCGCCGGCGAGAACTCGTCCGGATCAATCACGACCGGCACGCGCGCGAGCTTGCTTTCCGGCACGCCGAGCTCGCGCAACCGCTCGTACGAGGCTGCGGAGAACACGGACACGCGGTCGACCGCCGTGTAGAACCAGCGCACGAACGAGGTGGCGGCACGGCTCAGCAGCTCGCTGTTCGACAGGCAGCGCAACAGCTCCGGCAGTTCGGTGTGGTAGCTCGCACTCACCGGGATCCGAAGGAGGCGAGAGGCCAGCAGCGCCACGATCCCGATCGGGCCCGGCGTCGCGAGCTCGACGTGTGTGATCTCGTTGCGCCACAGCCAGTCGATGGTGCCGAGCAACGACGGCAGATGGAGCTGCATCGTCGAGTAGAAATTGGTCGTGTGGGTGGCTGCAACCGCGAGCGGTTGGCACACACCATCGGCGAAGCCACGCGGTGGCTCGCTGCCGCAGTAGGGGATCCGGATCTCGCGCTCATCAAGCAGCGCGCGCGCGGCGAACCGGCGCAGCGAGCTCGTCACGCCATCCACGTGACCGAGCGTGTCGGAGAAGATTGCGAGCCGTGTCTTGCGCTTCGGAATCGGCGACGCATGCCATTCGGCGAGCACCTGGTCAGCCTGGTGTCGCTGGCGCGCGAAATGATCGGCGGCGAACACGAACGGCAGCGCGGTCGTCGCCGCACCGGCGAGATCTCGTAGCCCACCAAGTACGCGATACACGTCGAGATCGGAGACACCATCTACGATGTCCACGAACGCGTGCGCGGCGAGACCATCGTGGGTGATCCGGATCGCGTCCATGACGCGTCGGTCTGAATCATCGCCCGCGTCAGTGCTCACCAAGTCGGCACCCGCGCCAAGCTGCACCGAGCTGCGAGCGGCGCTGCGCAGTATCGACTGCACGAGCTCGTCACGGATACCGGTGGGGGCAGCGTCGCCGCGCTCACGCCCGCCGAGGATATCGATCAGGTCGACAAATGGATCCTGGTAGTCCGGCCGCTCGAGCTTGCGTGACGACAGGAAGCCGTAGGTGACACGACTTGCTGTCAAACAGATGACATCGAGGTCGGCGGCATGGCCATGCACCTGGGCGTCACCGCGCGCGACCGCGGCGAGGAACGCAGACGGGGCGAGGCCTGAATCAATGACGGACGTGAAGCAGGACGCGCAGTGGCGAGCGGTGTGAGAATCCGAGCCGGCGGTGATCGAGCGGTCACCGCCCAGAAGTGGGATGCCGTGGCGTTGCGCCATGCGGTCCAGCGATTGCCGATCGAGCCCCGCGAGTAGACCGCGCAGATCGCGTTCGAGCCGCCGGTCCACGAGACCGTTGACTCCCTCCAGCAGAGGGAACATGACGAGAATCTTCTCGAGCGCTGCGACCGACAGTTTCCAGTTGGGGCTGAATAACGGATGTGCACACGCATGCACGATCTTCTCGCCACGAAGAAACTCGACGAGCTCGTACACGTTGTTTCGCAGGGCCTGTAACCGCAGGTGCTGCGCGGGCGTGATGCCCCACGCGAGGACATGGATCGCGCAACCGTCCTCCGGGAACACCGTCGTGATCTCTTCGGACAAGAAAAAGTCAGGGCGATCGAGCAGCTCGAGCCCTCCGGCGATCGTGTCATGATCGGTTAACGTGACGAGCGCCATGCCCCGCGACTTGCAGAGCTCGTACTGTTCGAGCGG
Organism: Kofleriaceae bacterium; assembly: GCA_043786265.1. GTDB lineage: Bacteria > Myxococcota_A > Polyangia > Haliangiales > Haliangiaceae > JABFXX01. The sequence continues at coordinate 2,395 of JAYVWH010000452.1, forward strand.
ATGTGCATAGCTCTCGGGGCAACCGAAGTTGACCGAGTACCATTCGCCATTGTCACGCGAGGCGTTCGAGTGCAGGTGAAGATCACAAGTCGTGTGCGTCACGACCCCCGGGAGTACGACAAACCGATCGCGACTTCAAGAGAACAATACGACGCGAGTCGTAGGTCGTGTAGGCTATCCGTGCCTATGTGCCTGTACCGTTTCCGGGGCGACGATGTACCGACCAGGGGCCGGAAACGCCCATCCCCGTGAGCCTCGCTGACAAGGTGCTGCTCTGGCCACCCCGTGCGGGTGCTGCAAATTCGTCGCATCGCGAGCTCGTGTCGACGCCGCAGGGTGCGATCGAGGCGTTTGTCGCACGAAGCGATCACGCGCGTGAACCGAGCGCGTTTCTTCTGCGGTTCTATGGCAACGCTGATCTCGCGAACGGTCGGATCGCGGCAGAGACGGCCCGATTTCGGCGCGTCTCGATCGAGGCCTGGGGCGTGAACTATCTCGGCTACGGCCGCAGCGAAGGCATCCCGACATTGCGTGGCGTGTCGCTCTCTGCGATTTCGGCGTACGACGCGCTCTCGAGGCGAGCGGGCAATAGGCCGGTGATCGTCATCGGCACGAGCCTCGGTGCGGCCGCCGCGCTACACGTGTCGGCGCGGCGGCAGGTTGCTGGTGTCGTCCTCTACAATCCACCGCCCCTTCGCGAGCTCATCCTGGGGCGTCATGGTTGGTGGAATCTTTGGCTGCTGGCCCGTCCGGTCGCAAGGCAGGTTCCCGACGATCTCGACAGCATCGCGAACGCGGCGAGCTCGACGGCCCCGGGGGTGTTCGTCATGTGCCTTCGCGACCAGTTGGTTCCGATCGGCTATCAGCGGCGCATCGTCGACGCGTATGGTGGTCCGAAGCGGATCCTCGTCGCACGCGACGCTGGGCATACCTCGCCCATCCCACAGGAGATCTGCGTCCAGGTCCAGACTGCGATCGAGGCCCTGATCGACCGCACGTAGGGCGCTGCCGAGACCATTCCCGAGCGAGGCGGGCGATCCCGTCATGGCGCTGCTGTGCGGCGCGCCCACTGCGCCCGCGCGATCCGCAGATCCAGCACAGCCGCGTCGTATCGACTAGCCGCGTCCTGCAACCTGCGGATGGCGAGGGCCCTGGCAACGGTATCGAGCGCGCCGGCGCGGAACGCTTTGTCGAGCAAGTCGAGCTCGCGATCGATGATCTCGCGTGTCTTGGCCAGCTCACTGTATGCCTTGCTCGCGCCCTGCAATCCGGCCCATACCTCACCGAGCTGCTGGCGGACATCCGCCTGCGCCTTGCGAAGCTGCGCGTCGGCGAGAAGAATCCGGCCGCGTGCACGCGCGCGCTCGGGCTGCTTGCGTTCGAAGAGCGGCAACGGAACGCTGAGCGTGAACGTGATCTCGTTCTCTGCCGACAGCGCCGACAGCCCGGAGGCGGACGGCCCCTTGAACGAGCCTACCGGGATATCGCGACGCACGTAGCCATACGACGCACCGAGGGTGATGTCGGGCCAGATCGTGCGTTCGTGGGCCGCGAGCTCGAACCGTGCGGCGTCGAGCTCGGCCATCGCGGACTTGACGCGAGGGTCGCGGTCGACCAGCGCGGCGAGGTCGAGCTGCGATGGCGCTCCGTCGGATTCCAGCGGATCGTCAACGACGAGATCCGACGAGCTGGCGCGGCCGATCAGCCGCGCGAGCCGGCCGCGCGCGACCTCGACATTGGTAGCACCGTGCGCGACATCCGCGCGAGCGGCCGCAAGGTCGAGATCGGCGGCATCGACATCGAGCTGGTTGCCTTGACCGGTCTCCAGCTGCTTGCGAGCTGCCTCGGCGGAGATGGTCAGGAGACCGGCGATGCGCTGGAGACCGTTCGCGCGGCGCTGCGCCTGCGCGAGCTCGGCCACGGCGGTCGCGACGGCCTCGTCGAGCGCGCGGAGGCCGTTCTCGCGCTCGTGCCCGCTGCGATCGCGGTCGGCGTCGGCCGACTTCGCGCGGGGGCGCCACGAGCCCGACACGTCGAAGGTCTGCTGTACGCTGACTTCCCAGGATAGCTCGCCGGGGTTGCCGGCGAGCGGGCCTGGCACGTACGTGCCGGACAGCTGTGGATTTGTCCGTAGCACGCGTCCGGAAGCATCCGCGACGAGCTGAGCACCCTGCAAACGCGCATCGAGCTCCGCGACATCGGGGGCGTGAGCACGTGCCTCGGCTTGTGCCGATGCCAGGGACAGACCCTCGGCGCCGGCCGGCTTGGTCGTGACTGCAAGTGTCACGAGCAAGGCCCACGCCCTCACGACGTCCTCCGCGCGCGGCGCCGCGCGAGCCACACGTAGAGCGTCGGCAGCACCAGCATGTTGAGCGTGGTCGACGTGACGATGCCTCCGCAGACGATGAC
>JAYVWH010000453.1:0-4477 GCA_043786265.1 Kofleriaceae bacterium
CATGGCGCCGACAAGCGGAGCCAGCGTCCTGCGAACGGTCTCGACCTCCGGCAGCTCGGGCATCTCCGGTACTTACCCCGGAGCCACGAGCGGAGGTAGCCCGGCCGCGAGCAGACCAAACTCCGCGATGTCGAGCGTCTCGCCCCGGCGCTGCCCATCGATCTTCGCAGCCGCGAGTGCGGCGTCCGTCGCGTCTTCTGGCCACACCGCTCGGATCGCATTGCGGAGCGTCTTGCGCCGCTGGCCAAACGCCGCGTGGACGACCTTCGAATAGTGCTTGTGGTCCGCGATCGGAACGCGCGACTGGCCGCCTGCAAGCGGGGTCATCTTGATCACCGTCGAGTCGATCTTCGGGGGTGGCAGAAACGAGCCTGCGCCGACTTTGAGCACCGTCGTGATGTCGCAATAGGTGCGGAGCATCACGCCGATCGCGCCGTATTCTTTGGTCCCCGGCTTGGCGACGATCCGGTCGGCCATCTCCTTCTGGATCATGAACACGGCGAACTTCACGATGTCGCGCGCGTCGACGACCTTGAACATCAGCTGCGACGAGATGTGATACGGCAGGTTACCGCACACGATGATCGGCTCGCCCACCATGCGGTGGACCATGCGCAGGTCGTACTTCATTGCATCGACCTGCTCGATCTCGAGATTGTCGACCTCGCCGAGCTCGGCCTTCAGCACGCGGATCATGTCCGGATCTTGCTCGAGCGCGATCAGCTTGCCGGCGGTGAGACGTTCCGCGAGCCGTGCCGTCAGCGTTCCTAGACCGGCGCCGATCTCGACTACCCAGTCCATGTCCGACGACACGCTGGCATCCGCGATCGCGCGCAGCGCTCGATCCGAGATCAAGAAGTTCTGCCCGAACGACTTCTTCGCGCGCAGCCCGTAGCGAGCGAGTAGCACGCGCGCATCGGGAAACGGTCCGATCGCCTCGGCCGCGAGTGTGTGTGCCTCGCGCCCGGTGAGCGTACGATCCTCGCTCTTTCCGTCACCACTGCTCATGACGCCGGCCGCGCCAGCGGTGCGCTGGGAGCTGCGTCGAGATCGAGGCTGTCGCGCTCACCCCGTACGAGCCGGTGGTAGCCGGCGGCGGCGATCATTGCGGCGTTATCGGTACAGCGCGCGCTCGGCGGCACATACACCTTGAAGGCGTCCTCGCGTCCCGCTTGCTCCATCGCGGAGCGGAGCCCCGAGTTCGCCGCGACGCCGCCGCAGATCTGGACGTGACCGATGCCGAGCTTGCGCACGACCCGCCTGGTCTTGCGGACGAGCACCTCGACGATCGCCTCCTGGTAGCTCGCACACAGATCCGCCAGAGCCTGCCCCTCGGGCACACCGCTCGCGCGGACGTGATGCAGCAGAGACGTCTTGAGCCCCGAGAACGAGAAGTCAGCACCGTGGACATCGGCCGTCATCGAGCGCGGAAACTCCACCGCCTTCGGGTTCCCGGTCTTCGCGAGCTTGTCGATCACGGCGCCACCCGGATAACCGAGTCCGAGCAGCTTGGCGCCCTTGTCGAACGCTTCGCCGGCCGCGTCATCGCGCGTCGCACCGATCTCGACGACCTGCCCCGGACCGTCGACGCGACACAGCGACGTGTGGCCGCCGGAGACGATGAGCGCGATGTGCGGATACGGCGGAGGATCCGGCTCCAAGTAGATAGCCGTCAGATGCCCTTCGAGATGGTGGACACCGACGAGCGGCTTGCCCGTCGCCCATGCGAGCGCCTTGGCTGTCTGCAAACCGACGAGCAGCGCACCGACGAGACCCGGCGCATTGGTGACCGCGATTCCGTCGACGTCGGCGAGCGTGCACTGCGCGCGGTCGAGCGCGGCCTGGACGACGGGCACGACGTTGAGCAGGTGTGCGCGCGATGCAAGCTCTGGCACGACACCGCCATAGCGCGCGTGGACCTCGTTCTGCGAGGCGACAACGTCGGAGCACACGACGCAACCGTCATCGACGACCGCCGCCGCGGTCTCGTCGCACGAGCTCTCGATACCCAGCACGCGGAACCGCGTCATCGCGGTTCGTCTAGCATCTTCCGGATCGTCTCGGCCTTCGGACCGTCGGGCTGCAGCTGGAGGTACATCTCGAGGGCAGGACGCGCGTCGCCGTAGCGCTGCGCCGACCACAGGATCAAGCCCTTCTGCTCGTACGCCGGCGCGTAGGTGTCAGACATCTTGATGGCCTCGTCGATCGACGCGACGGCTTCGTCGGTCTTGCCGAGGTTGTGCAGCGCGCGACCGCGGTCCACGTAGGTGCGCTTGTCCTTCTTGAGCTTGAGCGACTGGTCGAACAGATCCAGCGCGACCGCCGGCTCACCCTCGGCAAGCGCGGCGCGGCCCTTCGTCGCGAGTCCCGCTGCAGTCGGGCCCGCGGCGGCGCCGGCATCATTGGGCGCGACGGCGACCGACGCTGCATCGGGACGAACGACGGCGACCGCGGCATCCGCGCGGACCCCAGCATCGGGACGATCGAGCGCGACCTTCGCCGCATCGGGCGGCGCGGCTTCACCACCGTCGACGCCAAAGCCGTTGTACTCGGCTGCGTCTTCGATCCGTGCGAGGCGCTCACCCGCGTCTTGCTGTGTGACGGCGACGGGCGTGGTCGTCTTCTGCTTGCGGCAGTAACTAAACACTGCGGCACCGGCGAGGATCGATGCGGCCGCGATCAAGATCGTGGCCGCACGGCCCGGACCGCGCTGCGGAACGACCACGCCGCCCTCGACGGAGACGCGACGCGGCGGACCTTCCAGCGCCGGCTTTGCGGCTGGCTTTACTTCCGGCTTGGTCTCGGTCCTGGCGGGTTTCGCTTCGGCCTCAGCCTCGGGTGCGTCTTCCGCGGCTTTGGCCTTCGCTGCCTCGGCGGCATCGACAGCCTCGACGATTGCCTTCGCCTTCGCTTGCCCCTTCGAATCGAGCGTCGAAACATCTTCGGGGTTCAGCTGCGCGACCTCGCCGGTCTTGCGGCGGGGCATGATCGTGACCAGCTCGCGCTGCGTTGCAGTCTCGTTCGTCTTGAAGTGGGGCGGACGAAGCTCACCCGCTGCTTCAGCGCGATCGCGACCCGCCGAGCCGATCATCTTCACGCCCTGGGAATCGTCGGGGCGCGATGGCGCGCGCTTGCGAGACGGCACCGTCGGACCTTCGTCCGCCAGATCGCCACCATCGACTTCGGGCTCGATCGCGGTGGGCACCCCGCCCGAATCGTCGTCGGCGGCCTTCGCAACGACTGGCGTTTCGACCTTGGCAGTCGGTTCCTCGACCTTGGCAGTCGACTCGACCTTCACGACGGGCTCCTCCACCTTGGCGGCAGGGGCATCGACCTCGGCGGAGATCTCGTCGAGTTTGGCCATGAGATCGACAGCCTTCTCCTTCGGGACCGGGGGCGGCCCGCCGCCCAGCGCAGCTTCCGTCGGGATCTTGATCTCACCGCTCGTGAGCAGATCGGACTCCAGTAGCGGCGCGTCGGCGAGCTCGGCGTCCGACGGAACGCGAATCTCGCCGCTCGTCAGCAGATTCGAGTCGAGCATCTCGGCTTCCTCGAGCTGCTTCGCGTTGATCGACGGCGGCAGCGGCAGCGGCGGCGGCTTTGTCTTCGTCCGCGCCAGGGGCGCGTGGCCATTCGCGCCGTTCTTGGTCGACGGGCTGTCCACGGCCGGCTCGATCCGCGGATCGGAGTGACCGAGCTCCTCCTTCAGGCGCGCGATGGCGACCGCGCGTGGATCTTCATCGGCGGCGGCGGCGGTAGCAGGCGCTTCGGTCGGGTCGGCGACCGCATCCCATCCGGTCGTCACGCTCTTTGGAGCGGCAACGACAGCCGGCGCTTCGGTGGCCTCCGTGGGAGCGCCGACGGCATCCCAGCCCATCGTCACCCCGGCCTTGGGCGCGGGCTGCGGTGGCGGCGTCGACGAAGGCTCCGAGCGAGCGGCGGCCACCTGCTGCGCAGTCGCGCGTGGAATGCCGAGGGCGGCGAGCTCATCGTCGGCAAACAGCGACGGCTCTATCAGCTGAGCGGCGGCGACGGCCTCGTCGATCAGGCGCAGGCTCGACGGACGGTAGCCGCCGGCCAGCGGGCTGCGGACCTCTTCCTCTCCGAGCACGTCGTGCTCGTCGATCGCCTGTGCGGAGTCACGACGGCGACGCGGCATCTCCGCGGCAAGCTCGCTCGGCGACACCAACGGCTGGCTCGACATCACGTCCGCAGCCTCGACAGGTGCGGTGTTGTCCAGCGGCGCGGGTGTTGGCTTCGCGGTCGTGGAATCGGCGATCTCGGGCTGTGATGCGCGCTTCTCGAGGCCCATCAGATCGATCGGGCCCGACGCCGCCGCCTGGATCGGCGAGCTCGACTGCTCGTCGGCCTGGACCGGCGCTGGCTTTCCGGTGTCACGCGGCGGGCGAACGGCCGGGTCGAGATCGAGCAGCAGGCCTTCGAAGTAGAGGCGAGAGACCGCCTGCAGACATTCGAG
>JAYVWH010000454.1:0-3221 GCA_043786265.1 Kofleriaceae bacterium
ATCCCGCGGGCGGCCCGCCCGGCAGCGGTGCGGCCTCGACGCGATCGAGGACCATCGTGCCGCCCTTTTTCGGCGGAGGTGCAGCGCCGCCGGCACCCATCTGGTTGAGACCTTGCGGCACGACGCCGATACCGGATTCGTCGACAAAGCGCATGACGAGCGAGCCGCACTGGATGATGTCGGCGTGACCGATCGCCTGCTTCTGCACGCGAACGTTGTTGAGATGGGTTCCGTTGGCGCTGCCGAGATCCTCGACGACGTAACGGCCGTTCTCATTCCGGAACTGCGCATGGCGGCGCGACACCATGCCGTCGTCAGTGCGGATCGCGCACTCGAGGCCGCGACCAACATAGACGGTCTCGGTCGGCGACAGCTCGACCGTTCCCTCCCGGCCCTGGCTGTCCCGGAAAATCAGGCGTGCCATGAAGTAGACGAAAATTGTATCACGCCCGTCGAGAGGGCGCGGGGGCCGCGGACCCCGGCAAAGGGTCAGCTTTACTCGCGCTTGAAGATCGCTTCGGTGTTGCCTACGCGGATGATATCGCCCGGCTCGAGGGTCTTCTTGGGGACTTTGTGGCCGTTGACGTAGACGCCGTTGGTCGACCCGAGGTCCGCAAGCTCGTAGTTCGACTCGATCTTGCGAATGCCGGCGTGCTTGCGCGACACCGCCGGGTCGGCGAGGACGACCGTGTTACCTGCGACCGAGCCGATGGTGGTGACCTCATCGGTCAACGGTAGGGTCTGGTTGGCCATCGGCCCGAGAATGAACTCGAGCCGCGCGACCGGCGCCCAGCCGCAGAACAGGCACTTCGTCCACACCGGAAGCATCACGCGGTGACAGCCGCCGCACGTCTTCTGTCCCTTGGGCGTCGCCGACGATTTCTTCGCGGCCAGGACGATCACGATCAGTACGAGCAAAGCTCCGCCGACAATGATGCCGATGAGCGCCCCGTTCGACACGCTTAGTTAATCGACTTGAACTTGAAGTTGGTCTTGCCGAGCGTGATCACGTCGTTGTCGACAAGGTCATGCTTCTGGATCTTGCGATCGTTGACGTAGCAACCGTTGGTCGCACCGTTGTCGATCAGCGTGAAGCCTGCCGGCGAGCAGGTGATCTGGCAGTGCTCCGTGCTCATGAAGCCGTCGTTGACGATGAGGTCGGACGGGAACGACGTGCCGATCTTCGTCAGACCTGGCTTGAGGCGCTGGGTCTTGTACGCATCGACGCCGTTGAGCGCGACGAGCCAGCCGACGATCGGAAAGCCGTCCTGTTCGCCACCCGCGCCGATCATGACCGTCCTCATCGGGCCCGCGGGCTTGGGTGCATCCATGACAGGTGCGGCCATCATCGGCATCTGCATCTGCATCGGCTCGGCCTTCTTGCGAGTCGCCACCTTGATGATGATGAACAGCAGGATCAGGCCGACCAGCACGAGGATGATCGCGAGCCACGGAAAGCTCGACGACACCGGCGGCATCCATTTGGGCGCCAACTGCATCGTGACCGGCTCGTACTCGATCTGGTCATTCTTCAGCACGAGGTCGTGATCCTTGCCGTCCCACGGCAGACCTGTCTTCTGGCGATCGTCGTAGCCTGCGAACGTGATGTAGAAGCGATCGGCCATGCGCGCGATGATCGCGTTGAGCTCGCTCGCGATGCCGTCGATCGAGTTCACCGTCTTCGCGGTGGGAATCATCGTCGTCAGCACCTGCCCGTCGCTGGAGACCGGCGACTTGTAGATGATGCCGAACACCTGGATGTTCGCCTTCGTCGCGTCCTTCTTGAGCTGGACAAGCGCGCTCTTGGCCGCCTCGTTGTTGGTGTCGTTGCCGTCACCGACGACGATCAGCGCCTTACGCGAGGTCGCGACCTTGGTCAGCTCGGCGAGGCCCATGGTGATGCCTTGCACCATGTCCGTACCGATCTTGCCCTTGTAGTCCTTCTGCGCACCGAGCGCGGCGCCCGTGATCGCCTTGAGATCGCCCATCGCCAGCTTGACCTCGGCGCCTTGCGAGTACGACACGACGATGCCCTTCGAGCCCTGCGGCCCTGCCGTTCCGAGCTGAAGCTTGTCGATCGCCGACGACAGGTTCTTCAGCGTGCCCTGGTACTTCGCGTTCTCGTCGAGCTCGTACTCGTCGTTACCGATCCAGATCTCCTGGCCGTTGATGACGAGCGCGATCGCGATCGTCTCCTTGCCCTCGGTGTACTCGCGGACTTTCGCCGCGCGCATCGTGACCTTCTGGCCGGCATTCGTGGTCGACAGCGAAAGCTTGTCGACGGTCGTCTTCTGGCCGCCGATGATCGTCGCTTCGACCTCGGGCGCCTTGTTCCTCTCCTTGGGATTGGTCGGGTCCGGCGGCCGCACCTGGAGCACGACCTCGACCTGGCTACCTTTGTCGCCGCTGTTCTGCGCGTGGACGCGCGGCGCGACCAGCGACACGACGAACAGAACGAGAGCTGCAATCCTGGTGGGGGGTCTCATAGCGCCTTGAACTTCAACATCGCCGAGCCAAACTTGATGAAGTCGTTGTCGACGAGCTCGTGCCGGTCGACGCGACGATTGTTGACGTAGGTCCCGTTCGTCGAGCCGGAGTCACGCAAGATCCACATGCCGTTCTCTGCCTTGATCTCGGCGTGCTTGCTCGACATGAACTTGTCGTGCAGGCAGATGTTGCAGTCCGGCGTGGTGCCGATGATGTTCGCGATCTGCAACGTGAACAGCTCGCCCTTCTGCGAGCCCTGCAGCGGAATGAGCCAGCCCAGCAGCTGAATGCCCGCTGTACCCGACGGATCGAGGACGAGCGCTTGGGTCTTGAGCTTCTGCAGCTTCGCTGGTGCGGCCGCCGCTTGCTGCGCGATCTGTGCGCAGAACGGGCAGCCGTCCCAGGTCTTGTCGAGTTGCTGCTCGCACTGCGAACAGAACTTCTTCTTCCAGAACCAGAACCCCGTCGTACGGATCGGCGGGCTCGCGGCCGGCATGCCGGGCTGCGGCATCCCAGGCATTCCCGGCGGCATTCCCGGTTGGGGCATGCCCGGAGGAAACCCACCTCCGGGCGGCATTCCTGGCGGATAACCTGGTTGCTGCATGTTCGCTCCCTGCTGCTGATACGGCTGCTGATAGCCCGGTTGCTGCGGATATCCCGGCTGCGGATAGCCCTGTTGCGGCTGCTGATACTGAGGTTGCTGCGGATAACCCGGCTGCTGCGGCTGCTGTCCA
>JAYVWH010000455.1:0-3328 GCA_043786265.1 Kofleriaceae bacterium
GACCTGTTTGCGCCCGGTCCGGTGTCGATGAGCATGACCGCCGATGCCGAGGCCGGCGTTGCCACTGCACTGTCCAAGCTCGCGAGCGCGACGCACAAGGCGCTCGCCGGACGGCTTTCGCGGGCGAGCGGCGCGGGCTTCGAGCGGATCATTCACGCGTACCTCGTCGCCGCGGGCTTCCGCGAGATCGACTGGGTCAAGCGAGTCGGTGGCATCAGCTACGCAAGCGCGACCGCCCCCGGCATCTCGCGCACCGTGCTGATCAGCGCGCGCTCGGGCGCCGAGGCGATCGACCGCCGCGGTATCGGCGAGCTGCGCGTCGGCGTCGAAGCGAAGGATCTCGTCGCCGGTATCCTGTTCGCCGCGGGCGACCTGTCCGAGGATGCCGAGCGCGAGCTCGAGCGTGCTGGTCGTTCGATCTCCGTCGTGTGCGGGGACCAGCTCGTCGCTGCACTGATCGCCACGGGCGTCGGTGTCGTCAGCTCGGCGGCTCCGCTGCACTACCTCGACGATCAGCTCCTCGAAGAGCTGCTCGCGGGCTGATCGTGGTTGTGGTTGCGGTCGCGCACCCCGGCACGCTGCGCTGGCAGTGGCTCGGTCGTGCCGACTACGCGCAGGTGCATGCCGACCAGCTCGCGCTGCGCGAGCGCGTGTGGGCTGGTGAGCCGGGTGCGGTGTTGTTGTGCGAGCACCCGCCGGTGATCACGCTCGGCCGATCTGCGAAACCCGACAACGTGCTCGCCGCGGGCGACATCCCCACCGTACAGATCGAGCGCGGTGGCGACGTCACCTATCACGGCCCCGGCCAGCTGATGGTGTATCCGGTCGTGCGCCTCAAGCGTGGCATCGTCGACTTTCTCGAGACGATCGCAGCGGTGATCGCGAGTGCCTGCGCCGAGGTCGGGGTCGCTGGCGCGGCGTTCCAGCAGGATCCCGCCGGGCTGTATCTGAACGGCGCCAAGCTCGCAGCGTGCGGCATCCATGTCGCGCGCGGCGTCAGCGTTCATGGCTTCGCGCTCGATGTCGCGACGCCAGAGACGCAGTGGCAGCGGATTCGCCCGTGTGGCCTGTGCCTGACGCAGACGTCACTCGAGCGCCAGCTCGCCGCGCGGGAGTTGCCGGCCGTGACCGTCGAGCAACTCGCTGCCATCGCAGGGCCCAAGCTCGTCGCCGCGTTGCTATAAGAGCGCATGACGCGGGGCCGGATCGTCGTTCTCTACAACACGGACTACGATGCGGAGCAGGCTGCCACTGCCGGCAACCCGGACGCGACGTCGGTCCGCGAGTCCGCAAAGGCGATCGCGGGCGCGCTGATCGAAAGCGGCTACACCGTCGAGCTCGCTGGCGTGCACGGCACCGAGGTCTACGACGTGCTGACGCGGCTGGCCGCGCAGAAGCCAGATCTGCTGTTCAACCTGTGCGAGTCCATGGACGGCAAGCCGGAGAACGAACCGACGTTCGCGGGCCTGCTCGATCTATTCCGCATCCCCTACACCGGCGCGGATCTCCTCGCGCTCGCCTCCTGCCTCTACAAGCAGCGCACCAAGGACATACTGATCGCGCATCAGGTCCCGACGCCGCCGTACCTCCACCTCGCCACGGCCGCTGACGTCGCCGACCCGGCGCTCGATGCACTCGACTACCCGTACTTCGTCAAGCTCGCGCACGAGGACGCATCGATCGGCATCACCGAGGCAAACGTGTGCCACGACGCAGCCGCACTGCGCGCGCGATCGCGCGAGCTGATGACCGAGCACCACCAGCCCGTGATCGCCGAGCGCTACGTCGAGGGGCGCGAGATCAACGTGACGTTGTTCGGCTCGGGCGACACCGTCGAGATCCTGCCGCTGCACGAGATCGACTTTGCGGCGATGCCGTCTGATCGTCCGAAGATCGTGAGCTATGCCGCGAAGTGGGACGAGAACCACGTCGATTACGCCGGCACCAAGGCGGTACCGCTGCGCGGTGCCAGCCCGGAGCTGATCGCAGAGATCGAGCGCGTGGCACGCGCGGCGTGGGATGCTGTCGAGCTGCGCGACTACGGCCGCGTCGACCTGCGCGTCGACGACGCCGGGATCCCGTGGGTGATCGACGTCAATCCCAATCCCGACATCTCGCCCGATGCGGGCGTGGCGCGCGCGGCGTCAGCTGCCGGCATGAACTATCCGCAGATGGTCAGCCGGATCGCAGAGCTCGCGTTGCAGCGCACACGCTCACGTTGACGTCGGTCTCAGTCGGTGGACTCGTCGTCCTCGCCGGAGAGCCGGCGCAGCTTCTTCTGCAGCCCGAATCGCGACAGCCCGAGGAGGCGAGCCGCGACGGTCTGATTGCCCTTGGCGCGCGTCATCGCCGCGCCGATATATGCCTGCTCGGTCGCGGTGAGCGCGGGCTTGAGCCGTAGATCCTCGCCGACGCTGGGCTTGGCCGGCTCGGGCCGCGCCGCGGCGGTCGCGATCGCTTCGGGCAGATCTGCGACATCGATCATGTCGCCGCCCATCGCGAGCCCGCGCGCGAGCGCATTCTCGAGCTCACGCACGTTGCCTGGCCAGCGATGCTGACCCAGGGCACGCATCGCAGCGCGCGTCAGTCGCGGTGGCGTGCGGCCGCGGCACAGCTGCTCGAGCAACTTCTCGACGAGCAACGGCACGTCACCATCGCGCTCGCGCAGCGGCGGTACGGGGATCGTGATCACTTCGAGGCGAAACCGCAGATCCTCGCGGAACGTGCCCGCCGCGGCGAGCTCTGCGAGCGAGCGCTGGCTCGCCGCGACCACGCGCACGTCGACCTTGCGGGTCTTGGAGTCACCGACGCGGCGGATCTGGCCGTCCTGCAGGACACGAAGCAGCTTGGCCTGCATGGCGGGGCTCGTGTCCGCGACTTCGTCGAGGAACAGCGTCCCGGCATCGGCGACCTCGAACAGGCCACGACGATCGCGGTCGGCGCCAGTGAAAGCGCCGCGCACGTGACCGAACAGCTCGCTCTCGAGCAGCGGCTCGGGCACCGCGCTGCAGTTGATCGCGACGAACGCACCGTCGCGCCTCGGGCCGTGGTCGTGAAGTGCGCGAGCAACGAGCTCCTTGCCCGTTCCGCTCTCGCCCACGATCACGACGGGGAGCGAGGTGGCCGCAGCGCGGTCGAGCACGTCGAGCATCCGCACGGTTGCGGGCGACTTGCCGACGATGCTCTCGTACCGGTTGCGCAAGCGATCGCGATCGGGCAAGTCGGCTTTCGCCCTGACGAGCTCGGCCTCGCGATCGGCGAGCTCGGAAGACAGGCGGCGGTTGAGGTCATCGACCTCACGCGTCGTGCGGCGCAGGTCGTCGGTCAA
>JAYVWH010000456.1:0-2236 GCA_043786265.1 Kofleriaceae bacterium
CGCTGCCGCCAAGGTTGACCTCGATCGGCACCGGTAGCGTCACGCTCACGCCGCCGTTCGCGGAACTGCTGCCCGTCGCCGTCCCGGTCGACGCGCTCGCCCCGGCCGACACGGTCGTCGGCACGGACACCGTGGTCGTGATGGTCGAAGAAGCCGTCGTCACGACCGCGCCGCCCGCGGTGCCGCTGTCACCAAATCGCGTCCGGTCCTGCCAGCCGCCGGTCGCCCACACCCACTGGCCGCCGGTCCAGCTCCAGGTGCCGCCCATCCAGACCGCACCGTCAAACGGCTGCGTGCCCGGGTTCTCGAAGATCAATGCGGGCATCGGCGGGCGCTCGCGTGCGCCGAGGGTGACCAGGTAACTGCGCAGCTCGCCGCGGACGCCGAGCGCCAGCTCGATCCGATGCGACTCCGCCGCCTCACGTGCACGACGCTGCTCGAGCTCGAAGGCGGCGCGCTGATCGCGTTCGTACTGCACCTTTGCATCGCGCACGGCGCGTTCGTCGCGCTCGTGCTCCGCACGCGCTTCACGCTCGCCGTGCAGCTTGGCCTCGCGCGCTTCGCGCTCCGTGCGGATTCGCGCCTCGAGCTCGAGCTTGGCTTGCAGCTGGAGATGGATGCGCAGCTCGGCCGCTTCGCGCTCGCGCTCGCGCTTGTGCGGATCGGCGTGGCACTCGCCGGCGAGATAACCGAGGAGCAATGTCCGCGTGTAACGGACGTTGCCCTCGACGCGAAGCCGGACGTCGACCTTCATGCGCGCCTCGAGCTCGAGCTTGGCTTGTGCTTCGAGACGCACGCGGTCGCGCTCGGCTCGGATCGTCGCCTCCTCGCCATCGCGCTGACCACGGATCTGCGCGTCGGCATCGGCCTCTGCGCGTGCACGCTCGCGTGCGGCCTGGGCCTCGAACTTCGCGCGCGTCTCCGCCTCGCGACGCTTCTGCAGCGCCCACGGATCGGCGCCGGCCACTTCGAGTTGTGCGGTCAGCTGACCACGCACCTGGATCGCCGTCGCGTGCACCGCGACGCGCCGCTCGCGCGCTTCTTGATCGAGGTCGCGAATCTGCGTGATCTGATACTGGACGAGCACGTTCGCGTCATCTGCGGTCGTCAGGAGCGAGCACGCAGCCGGCCCGCCAAGGCCGACCTCGACGTGCGTCGACAGGCGGCCCTGCCCGACGTCACCGGGCGGCAGCTCCATGATCGCCGGGAACGCTTCCTGCGCGACCGCGCCACCGGCCGCCGCGCCCGCTTGTTGTCCAGACACCTGTGCGTCGACACTCGCGGTCGCACCTGGCGTCGACACCTGACCCTGCGCACGCACGGTCGGCGCGACCGCGCCAACGACTGCACCAGTGACCGCGGCTGCAGCGCGCCGATCGCGATCCGCCATCGCGTTGAGCTCGCGGAGGCGGCGCATGCGATACGCATCGAACGTCTCGCCGATCTGACCCCGCCGCACGGGCATCCCGGCGCAGGTCAGCTCGAAGTCGATGATCTGCGCGCGCGGGACCCCGAACCACAGCGCAACATCGAACCGGCCACGGCCCAGCTCGATCGTCGTTGCCGCGCCGCCGGGCTGGCCGCGAAGCTGGACCGCCGCGCCACCGCTGCCGACCACTTCACGCTTGAGATGAGCACCGCAGCCGGCGGCACCCAGGGACACGAGAAACAAAGCAAGACGAAGCCGCATCGCCTGACCCGGTTGCCATCAGCGTGCCACCCTGAAGTCCGCGATCTGGCAAGCGACTTGCGATGGGTTGCCCTCGTTACCTATGACTTCAACAGCTTTACCTTCAAATCGTGAACGCCGGGCTACGCCCATCCTTGCCACAGTGGCTCTCGCCATTCTCGCTTCCGCGTGCGGGGGCGGGGGGAAGCACAAGGACACCTACGCCCGAGGAACCCAGGTCCAGGAGCAGTGCTGTGAGAACCTCAGCGGCCCGGGACGCGACGAGTGCCTCAAGAAGATCGTCCGCGTCGAGGACCCGGAGGTGGCCAAGACGGAGGCCAATCAGCGCCAGTACGCGTGCGTCGCCGAGCACTTCGTTTGTGACCCCACGGCGGGGCATGCAACGCAGGCCAGCGCACAGGCGCAGATGGACTGCATCCAGGATCTCGAGTAGCTGCTACGCTAAGGACACATGGCGCCACCGCCCGCCGAGCGGATCGATGTGTTGGCCGTGCGCGTGCGCTGGCTCGATCGCCGGCGCCACGCGGTGTCCATCGCCCTCGCGGT
>JAYVWH010000457.1:0-2477 GCA_043786265.1 Kofleriaceae bacterium
ACGATCGTGAACACGACCGCGCATGCGATGAGCAGGCCACCCTCGAGCTGCGAGAGCACGCCGTTGCGAAACAGGATCGGGACCGCGATCGCCGAGCCGACCAGGATCGGGACCTCGCGGCGGATGATGCGACTGTCGACGGTGGGCGGCGCGATCAGCGCCGTGAGACCGAGGATCAAGGAGATGTTCGCTGCACAGCTGCCGATCACGACGCCCAGCGCGATGGGCTGGCTGTGGGAGAGGGCGGTCTTGGTCGCGACCGCGAGCTCGGGCGCGCTCGTGCCATACGCGACGACGGTCAGTCCGATCACGAGCGGCTTGACGCCGAACGCGCGCGCGAGCGCCGCCGAGCCGCGGATCAACCACTCGGCGCCCCAGTACAGGATCGCAATCCCGAGGACTAGCTGGACGAGCTCTAGGACGGTCCGCAACGCGACCTAGTCTACTAGTTGTCGCTCCGCGGTGCTCTTCGGGGGGTGGCTCAGTTCTGCGTGCGTGCGAGGTAGCGGGCGTCGCTCATCAGCTCGTCGAGCCGGCCGATGGTGTCCGAGTCGTAGATCCCACGAATGTGCAGGTGCTTGTCGACCAGCAAGAACACGCCCTGGTGCGCGATGTCCGGGACGCCGTTGGGCTTGTCGGGCCGGCGCAGCATCGAGATCATGAACGAGCCCTCGACAGCCTTGTAGACGTCGTCGAACGAGCCGGTCACGAACCGCCAGCGCTCGGGGTCAGCGCCGTACTTCTTGCCAAACGCGGCCAGCTTGTCGGGCGTGTCGTACTTGGGGTCGACCGTGAACGACACGAGCTTGATGTCGCGGCCGCGGTCGAATGTCTTCTCCTGGATGCGCGCGACCTTCATCGCGGTGACCGGGCAGATCGTGTCGCAGCGCGTGAAGATGAAGCTGACGATCGTGACCTTGCCGGCGAGCGCCTCGTCTGTGAATGGCTGGCCTCGCTCGTCGAGCAGGCTGAACTTCTCGACCGTGCCGTCGTCGGGCAGGTTCTTGTGCGGCGGCCGGCACATCAGCGACGGGACCAGGATGCCGGGGATGATCGCGACGAGCAGGACGACCAGCAGCCCGAGCAGCAGCTTGCGTCCGGGGATCGACGACCGCTTTCGTTCGCGGGTTACCTCACCGAGCACGAGCGGACCCTGGCAGATTTCGCTGCGAATTGCACGTAGGGGTGGGCGCGGCACGGTGGCGCAGGAGTTGCTCCGATCAGCTGCATGTGGCTCGCGAATGCGCTGACCCTCTCGCGCATCCCGATCGCCGTCGTGTTCTGGCTCACTTACGGCGACTGGCGAGTGTCACTGGGGCTCGTTGCCCTGGCAGCTGCGACGGATGCCGCCGACGGGAAAGTCGCGCGCTGGGCGCGCCGGCGTCGTGGTGTGGCGCCCGAGACTCCGTCCGCGGGCGAGTGGCTCGATCCGCTCGCCGACAAGCTGTTCATCGTGATCGTGCTCGCCGGCATCCAGATAAACGATCCGGCGCCATGGGGCATCGTTGCGCTGATCCTCGCGCGCGAGATCGTCCTGGTGCCGCTTGCGGCGATCTACCGGCTGGTCGTGCACGGTCGCGGCGAGCACGCGTTCAAGGCCGGTGTGCTCGGCAAGGCCGCGACGATCGCGGAGCTGTTCGCGATCGGCGCGCTGATCCTGCGCACTCCCGTGGTCCTCCCTCTCGCGATCGCGTCGGCCGTCCTCGGTCTCTGCGCGGTCGGCCAGTACATCCTGCGAGCGCAACGGGCGTACGCCTGAGCAAGCTGAGAGCAGCGCTCGACCACCTCTTCCGGGTCGAAGGCTTCATACGACGACGAGCTGATCAGGGCGATGTCACGAAGTAGGCGCACAGGTGCCA
This sequence comes from Kofleriaceae bacterium, assembly GCA_043786265.1. Lineage (GTDB taxonomy): Bacteria > Myxococcota_A > Polyangia > Haliangiales > Haliangiaceae > JABFXX01. Next base: position 1,860 of record JAYVWH010000457.1, read on the forward strand.
GAATGATCATCGACCGCTGCCCAGTATCAGCGGCGCCGACGCGGCGCGTTGAATCAGATGAAGCGCTGGCGCGACGTCAGGAAGTGTTTGCGCAGCTCCGGGTCGCGGAGCTTGTCGGCCTTCGTCGCGACCTCGGCGGCGGCGCGGGCTTCCGCGGCCTTCGCAGCTTCGACCTTGCCCGCGGCAACAAAGATCGACGCACGCCAGCGGAACAGGTGCTCGAGACCATCGGTGCGTGTGTTGTCGAGCAGGCTGATGGCCTCGTCGCTCGCCGTGATCGCTTCGTCGTGTCGCCCGAGCCGTGACAGCGCGAGCCCCTGGAACGTTAGCCCGTAGACGATGCCGATCATCATCGGCATCTTGCGCGCCCACTCGGTGGACGACCGCGCCATCTCGAGTGCTGCCTCGGGCGGATCGCCGTTCGACAGATGAGCGAGCGCGATGTACTGCAGTGCGCGGACCTCCTGGTAGCGCTCGCGATTCTCGGTCGCGAGTGCGAGACCCTTCTCGAACAGCTGCAGAGCGGCGCGAGTGTCACCTCGCTGCATCTTGCACTGGCCCCACGAGACCGCGGCATCCGCGGCGGCCGACAGATCGCCGGTTTGCTCTGCGACCTTG
>JAYVWH010000458.1:0-3855 GCA_043786265.1 Kofleriaceae bacterium
CCGCGGCCACCGGCGCACGTACATCGGCGCCCTGCCCGGCAAGCTGATCCAGTCGCTCAAGAAGACCGGCTCGAACAATCCGGTGTTCCTGCTCGACGAGATCGACAAGATGTCGATGGACTTCCGCGGCGACCCGGCGAGCGCGTTGCTCGAGGTCTTGGATCCCGAGCAGAACAACACGTTCAACGATCACTACCTCGATCTCGACTACGACCTGTCGGACGTCATGTTCATCACGACGGCGAACCAGCAGCACGCGATTCCTCTGCCGCTGCAGGATCGCCTCGAGATCATCGAGCTCCCCGGTTACACCGAGTGGGAGAAGGTCGCGATCGCGAAGCAATACTTGATCAAGAAGCAGGCCGAGAACAACGGCGTGCACGGTCTGCCCATCACGTGGACCGACGAAGCGCTCACGGCGATCATCCACCGTTACACGAGGGAGGCGGGCGTCCGTAACCTCGAGCGCGAGATCGCGACCGTATGCCGCAAGATCGCGAAGGAGTGGCTCTCGGGTGGCAAGATCGAGGGTCAGGCGTTCGAGGTCACCGTCGACAAGCTCGCTAGCTGGCTCGGCGTCGAGAAGTACCGCGAGACGCGCCGCGAAAAAGAGGATGAGATCGGGCTCGCGAACGGCCTCGCCGTCACGATGTTCGGTGGTGACCTGCTGTCCGCCGAGGTCACGATCGTTCCGGGCAAGGGCAAGCTGACGCTGACCGGCAAGCTCGGTGAGGTCATGCAGGAGTCCGCGCAAGCGGCGATGAGCTACCTGCGCTCGCGCGCCGGGACGTTCGGTCTGTCCAATGACTTCCAGAACAAGGTCGACATCCACGTCCACTTCCCCGAGGGTGCGATCCCGAAGGACGGACCGTCGGCCGGTATCACGATGGCGACGGCGATGGCGTCGGCGCTACTGCGGATCCCGGTGCGGCAGAACGTGGCGATGACCGGCGAGGTCACGCTGCGTGGCCGCGTGCTGCCGATCGGTGGCCTCAAGGAGAAGATCCTCGCGGCGCATCGCGCAGGTATCACCACCGTGCTCTGCCCCGACGAGAACACGAAGGACCTCAAGGACGTTCCCGAGGGCGTGCTCGCGCAGATCACCGTGCATCCCGTCAAGCACATGGACGAGGTCCTGCGTTTTGCGCTCGCCCACCCGCAGCCGGAAGAGTTCCTGCGCGAGGGTTCGAGCGTCGTCGACTGGCGCATCGTCGAAACGATGCCGCCGACCGATCCGCGCGACGCTCACTAGCGCGCTACAGTTCAGGCCGTGAGCGACGGCGAGGGCCGCGGACGCAAGTCCGACCAAGCGACGGTCCGGGTGCGCCCATCGGAGCGCAGCGGTGGGCTGTCGCCGGCCGTGCCCGTGTCGCCGAGCGCGCGTGATGCGGCGACGCAGGTCGGCGGTGATACGCCCGTGCCCGAGCCCGCGTGGGACGAAGATGTCTCGACGCACAAGCCCGGTGCCACGCTCGGGCGCTATGTCGTGCTGTCGCTGCTCGGTGCCGGCGGGATGGGCGAGGTCTACACCGCGTATGACCCGGCCCTCGATCGACGCATCGCGCTGAAAGTCATCAAGCCGTACAGCGACAAGGGATCGCTGTCCGGTGCACGCGGTTTGCTCCTCGCGGAGGCGCAAGCACTCGCCAAGCTCGCGCATCCCAACATCGTCGCGGTCTACGACGTCGGCACGATCGATGACGACGTGTACATGGCGATGGAGTACGTCGAGGGCATGACGCTGGGTGCCTGGATGCGCGAGGAGCGTACGACGGCGGAGATCGTCGACGTGTTCGTCGCTGCCGGGCATGGTCTCGAGGCGGCGCACGCGGCGGGGATCGTCCACCGGGACTTCAAGCCCGACAACGTGATCATCGGCAAGGACGGTCGCGTCCGCGTGATCGATTTCGGCATCGCGCAGCAAGGCCCGGCGGAGGCGTCCGACGCGATCATCGGGACGCCGGCGTACATGGCGCCCGAGCAGTTCAAGCGTCACAAGGTTGGTCCGGCCGCGGATCAGTTCAGCTTCGCGGTCGTGCTGTACACGGTGGTGTTCAAGCGGTACCCGTTCGAAGGCGAGACTGAAGCGCAGGTCAGCACCAACCTCATTCACGGCAAGGTCCTGCCGCCGCCAGCGAATAGTGGAGTGCAGGCGCGGTTGCGCGATGCGATCCTGCGTGCGCTGTCGGTCGATCCGGCGCAGCGGTTCCCGACGTTGCACGAGCTGCTCGTCACGATCCAACCGCCGGCGCGCCGGTCGCGAGTTGCGTGGATCACTGGTGGCGCGATCACGCTCGCCGCGGCAGCCACGCTCACGGTCGTCGCCGCGCGCGGTGGAAACGCAGCAGAGCCGTGCAGCGGATTCGAGCGTGACCTCGCCGGTACTTGGGATCCCGCGCGCAAGCTCGCGATCCAGACCAAGGTGAAGCCCGCAACGTGGCCGGCGATCGAGAAGCTATTCGACAGCTACGTCGGCGACTGGGTCCACAACAAGCAGAGCGCGTGCCGGGCAACTGCGGTGACGCGCGAGCAATCGCCGCTGGTGCTCGAGCGCCGGATGGCGTGCCTTGATACGCGACTCCGCGAGCTCGACGCTGCGGTCGCGATCGTCGCCGGAGGCGGTGCCGCGAGCACGCACGCAATCGACATCGGTAGCAACCTGCGTTCGCCTGCGTCGTGCGGTAATCTCGCGGGCCTCGCGCCGCAGCCGCATGCGCCCGCACCGGCGATCGTTGCGGTCGAGGCGAGCATCGCACAGCTCCGTGCGAAGCGACTCGCGGGGCAGTTCCGCGATGCGCGCACCGCGAGCGAGGCCGCAATCGCCAGTGCGAAGCGGCTCGCGTGGACGGGCGCGGTTGCACGTGCGCTCGTCGAGCGCGGTCTGGCCGAGGCGGCGGACGGCGATCCGAAGTCGGCACGCGAGACCTTCTTCGAGGCCGTACGCACCGGGGAAGAAGCACACGACGCGGCCAGTGAGGCCGATGGGTGGATCGGTCTGGTTTCGGTCGAAGCGTCTGGTCTGCGCGCGCCAACCGAGGCGCTGCGATGGGCGAAGCACGCCGAGATCTCGCTCGGGAACGCCGGCAACGATCAGGAGCAACAGGGCGAGCTGCTCCACAACATCGCCGGGGCGCTGCGCGTCCTCGACCGCAATGCCGAAGCGCTCGATCACGAACGTCGAGCGCTCGCCCTGTTCGAGCACGCCTTCGGGCCCCGTCACGTTCGCGTGGCGAATCAGCATGCAGCAATCTCCACGACGCTGCGCCAGCTCGGTCAGCTCGACGAAGCGATCCGCGAGGGTGAGCTCGCACTCGAGATGCTCGAGGAGCTGGCCGGTCTCACACATCCGTATCTCGCAAGCTTGCTCAACGGGCTCGCGCTCACCTACGACGATGCGGGCCGCGTCGAGGATGCGCGCCGTGCGCTCGAGCGCGCGATCGTGATCAGCGAGCTCGAGCTCGGCCCTACCCACCTGCGGCTCGCGAATCCCTTATTCAACCTCGTCGCGCTCGAGCGCCGCGCGGGACACGCCGAGCAAGCCGAGGCACTCTGGGAGCGCGCTTACAAAATTCGCGTCGAGAACCTTGGCATCAATCACCCCGACGTCACGCGTGCTCTTCACGGCAAGCTCCTCGATCGAGTAAACCGCGGCCTCGACGATGAAGCGCGCGCGATGGTCGACGAGGTGATCATGCGGCAGCGTGCGCGCACCGATGCGCTCGAGCTGTCGAGTGCTCTATCACTACGATGCGAGCTAGAGCGCCGTGCGGGCAAGCTCGATGCGGCACGTGCGACGTGCGCCGAGTCGATCGTGGCGCTGCCAAAGCCGGTCGATCCGCTGCGCGCGCTGTTCGT
>JAYVWH010000459.1:0-7845 GCA_043786265.1 Kofleriaceae bacterium
CGCGAATCTACGACCACGTGCTGTCGGCGGACTGGGGCAAGACCGAGTTCGACAACTTCATGAAGACCGACTTCGTCACCGTCGGGTCGTTACAGACCCTCTGAGATCAGCGATCGAGCGGAGCCGCGGTCGCGGGTTGCCTCACTTATTCATCACTTCGAGGAGGTGCGTGCGACGCGATGCATTCGCGTGGAAGGTCACGACCTCGTCGTTGGACAGCGATGCGTGGCCGTGCGCGCGGGCATAGATGTAATCGCAGCCCTTCTTCGGCGCCGGCTTGTCGAAGCACGCCTCGAGCGCGAGCTCCGGCACACCGAGGGCGAGATCTTCGCGGAACAAGTAGCCGCGGTCGGCCGTGTTGTTCTTGCCGTAGAACGCGCCCTTGAGCGACGTGTAGTTCGTCGACTTCAGCGCGCCGTTGTAGCGCGTGAAGGTCTTGCCCTTCTCGTCCTTCGTCTTGCCGCCGGAGTCCGGCCAGCGCGGCGTGTGATAGATGCCGAGGCCGAACGCGCGCCCCGTCACGTGCACACCCTTGGGCAGGTCCTGCGGCATCACGAGACCGGTCTTGCAGATACCCATCAAGTTTTCGGTCCGCGTGCCGTGCCACGCGGGAATCACCCCCGTGGCATCCGGCTTCTTCGCGATCGTGCTCGCGTAGCTGTCGAACGCCGACTTGCGGCCCTGCTGTTCCAGCTTCCAGATCCGCCCGACCTTCAGCTTGCCGAAGAAGTTCGAGTTGATCGGTGACTGGCCCTTGTCGTAGAGGTCCTTGACCTCCTTGTACTCGTCGCTCTTCGCGTCGAGCACATCGATGTCGCACTTGAGGCCCTGGTACCAGACCTCGTGCGGATCGTCGGCATCGGCGGCGGCCGCGAACACGGCCTTCTGCAAGAACGCGTCGCGGAGCAGGCCGATGAACTGGCGCTGTTCTGCGATGCGATCCTTGTCGTTGATCACGATCAGATCGAGATCGAGCTTCTTGCCCTTGCGTGCGTGATCGATGTTGCGCGGGATCGCCGACAGGTAGTCGTTCGTCAGCTCGACCAGCTCTTTGGCCTTGGCCTTCGCCTTGATGCGATTCTCGATCTCCTCGAGGATGTCGGCGCCCTTGTCGAGCTGGGCATCCGCGAGATTACCGAGAGGTGACGCACTGCTCGAACCGGCGGACGACGACAGACCAGAGGCGACTGCCTTCGTTGTCGACTGGTAGATGACCTCGAGCAGCTTCTCGACCTCGGGGTGGAAGGCGCTCTTCTTGCTCGGTCCCTTCGCCTTGGACGTCGCCGCGACGGTCGCGTCGTCAGTGGCGGCCGTCTTGCTCTTTGCCTTTTTTGCCTCTTCGGCGTCGGTACGCAGCTCGACCTTCGTGTAGCCCTTCGCGATCTTCGAATCGATCTTCTTCTTGAGCTGCTTCTGGGCGTCGCCGAGGTCCTTGCCCTTCACCTTCTGCACCTGGCCGGTTTGCCCGACGCGGCCGTAGGTGAAGACGACCGTGAAGTCGCCCATGATCTGCGCGCGATAGAACTTGTTCGAGCCGAGCGCGGTCGCGCCCGTCTTGGCTCCAGTGAGGTCGGTCCAGTTGAGTGTGACCTCCTCGAGAACGGACGCCCCCGCCATCTTAGATCTTCACCTGCAGGGCGTAGCGGATGCGGATCTGGCTCTCCTCGTAGACCAGGTACTCGCTTTGATCGAAGCTCGACTTCGCGTACTGCTTCTGGGTGATCGGCTTGCCCTGCGGGACGATGACGTTTTTGCCGTCGTACTTGAAGGTGATGTCCTTCTTGGGATCGGGCTCGTTCTGGCCGCGAGCCACGATCGAGTCGAAGCCCTTCGGCGCGGTCTTGAGTGAGGAATCATCGCGCGTGATCGCGTGCTCTTTACCCAGCGCGACCTCGGCGAGGAACATCACGCCGTTGCTACCCGACCAGCCCATGTAGTTGATGGACTTGCCGTTCTCCGACGCGGTGTAGATGCCCTTGCCGACGCGACCACCCGAGTGCGGCATGATGCGCAGACCGGTTTTGCAGATCGCGGCGACGACGGCGACGTTGGTGCCGTGCCAGAGCAGCTTGCGGTTCTCGAGCTTGTCGTGCGCCTTGAACCGCGCGCCCTCGCCCTTACGATCGAGACGGAACGCGGCGATAAGCTTCGGCTTGCGGCCCGAGCGCGCGGTGTTGTCGATGTACGTATCGATCATCGCGTACTCGTCGGACTTCGGATCGACGAAATCGATCTCGGCGCCGAGCTTGGCGTAGTTCTCGTCGGCCGGATGCGGGGCCAGCTTGGCGGACTTCGATGTATCCGCCTTCTGCATTGTGACGGCAATCTCGATATCACCAAGCACGTTGAGCATCTCGAACTTCTTCTGCAACAGCTCGAGCGTGTCGATCACTGGCGGAACGCGGCGACCGAACGCATGCGGGATCACGGTGTAGAAGCGCGAGGTGGTTTCCTCGATCTTCTTTCCCTTCTTGCTCTCGATCGCGGTCTCGAGCTCCTCGAGGACCTCGTAGCCCTTCTCGACCTGACTCTTGGAGAGCTGGCCGAGCGGCATCTTCTTGACGTCGATGTCGAACGACGCCATGGCGCCCTTGAACATGTCCTCGTCGAAGATCAGGTCGAGAAACTTCTGCGTCTCGGTCGGCAGCTTGCACGGTGCGAACTTCTTCGCCGTCTTCGACTGGATCTTCGCGGCATCCGCGTCGATGCCCTTGAGCTTCTCTTCGATCTCCTCGGCCTTGTCCGAGTCGGCCGAGCGATCCACCTCGATCAGCGAGTAGCGTCCGGCGGCGGGCTTGAAGTCCGCGCGGTCTTCCCAGGCGTTCTTCGTCTTGTCTTTGAACTTGGCCTGGAATGCCTTGAGCGCCTTGCCGAAATCACTCGGTCCGAGCAGTGCGTTCTGGCCGTCTTCACCGACGCGGCCCCAACGAGTCCACGCGTAATACTTGCCGCCCTTTTCGAGCAGCTGGATCACGTAGAACTTGTTGTTGTTGGCACCAATATTCGTCTGGTTGAGGATGCAGTCGTAGTCCTCGTGGACTACTGCACTGCTCAACGGACAGGACGAATCGACCGGGATCTTGACCTTCTTGCCGACGCTCGCGGCCGACGCTTTCGTTGCCATATCTGTGTTCCCCCCAGAGCAGAATGTTCGTTGCTGAAGCGTCCGAATCGTATCAGCGGCGCGCGCCACGCAATGGCAATCCGGAACGCGATGGCCTGGCGAGGTGCTGGGCGGTTAGCCGGGCTCGGGATCGCTCGCATCATCGTGTTTGTACAGTGAGAGTGGCAAATAACGGGCGCGACCGATCATTGTCAGCTACCTTCACCGTCCAACTTCGAAACGGGTGCCTATGTCCAGTCAACGGTCGACCTTTGCCAAACGCCAGCGTGAGATGGAACTGAAGGACAAGGCGAAAGCCAAGGATGCCAAGCGTGCGATGCGTGCTGAGCGCAAGAGCGATCCGAACATGACCGGCGGCCCGCAGATCGCGTGGGACCTCGAAGTCCGCGCCGTCGAGACGATCGACGTGCCGCAGGCCTCGCTGGTTCCGCAAGACGATCGCGCTGATTAACCACTCCCGCGTCGCGCCCGCCCGACGGCAGAAGCGCGATCGCAAGCCCCGGCATGCCGGGGCGCGCAGCAGCGCCGCAGGCGGTGCGCAGATTGATAGTGTCCGCCGCATGTCGCTCACGCTTTATGTCGGCAGCAAGCGGTACTCGTCGTGGTCGCTCCGCCCGTACCTCGCGCTCGCGCAGTCGGGAGCGAAGTTCGAGACCACGACCATCCTGCTCGACCAGGACGACACCAAGGCGAGCATCGCCGCGGTGAATCCTGCCGGGCGCGTGCCCGTGCTCCATCACGACGGGCTCGTGATCTGGGACTCGCTGGCGATCTGCGAGTACGTCGCGGAGCTGCATCCCGAGGCCGCGCTCTGGCCCGCCGACCGCGCCACGCGCGCGAAGGCACGAGCGATCAGCGCCGAGATTCACTCCGGCTTCGCGGCGCTGCGCCGTGACATGTCGATGGATGTTGTCGCCAGCAAGGCGGGGCAGGGCCACACGCCCGAGGCGCTCGCCGATGCGCGTCGCATCCTCACGATCTGGCGCGAGGCGCTTGGCGCCAGTGGCGGGCCGTTTCTGTTCGGCGCGTTCTCGATCGCCGACGCGATGTTCGCACCCGTCGTCACGCGCTTCGTCACCTACGGTGTCGAGCTCGATGCCGGGTGCCGTGCGTACGTAGATGCGATCTACGCGCTGCCCGCGATGAAGCAGTGGCTCGCCGATGCTGCGCGCGAGCCACAAACTCGTTCGTGACCGCGCGCATCTTTCACCTCGCCATCTCCGACGGCGGTGCACCGAAGCACGCGATCCGCGAGGGCGTGGTCGGCGCATTCGGGATCGCCGGTGACAGGCAGAAGCACATCAAGTTCCACGGCGGTCCGCTGCGCGGGATCTGCATCGTGCACGGACCATTGCAGCCCGCGGACCACACGCGATTTCGCACAGCTGCCTGCGACCCGGCGCCGCGACGACGAAATCCGCGTCGCAGTACCCTCAGATCGTCGAGGTCAGATCTCGTCGTCGAGCGGCGAGCTGGGCGGTGCGGTGTACGGAGTCTCGGACAGCCGCGCCATTGCCGTGGCGAGATCGGCGCCCTCGACGGACGGCGGCGCATTGCGCTTCAACATGAACGCGCACGTCGCGCACGACGTGACGACCATGCCACCGCCGGCGGCGTGGACCTCGGCGAGCCGGCGCTTGCTCATCTGATCGGCGACGAGCGGCATCGTCTTGGGCAGCAGACCGCCACCACCGCAGCACTCGGTGTCGCTCTTGTTCCACGACAGCTCGCGAACGTCGGCGAGCTGCGCCAGTGCGCGACGCGGCTGCTCGACGACATTGTTGTAGCGCGCGTTGTAGCAGGGGTCGTGGTAGTAGACCGACTTCGGCTTGACCGGGCACGCGAGGTTCTGTGCTGCGGGTGCAAGGATGTCGGCGAGCGAGACGACCTCGGCACGCAGGGTGACGCCCTCCGCGGAGTACTGCGAGCGCATCGCATAGAGGCAGGCCGAGCAGTTGATCGCGACCTTCTTGAAGCCGCGCAGCGAGGACGCGACGCGACCTGCGTGCCAGCGGAACAGATCGCGGTGGCCCGACGCGAGCAGCGGATAACCGGCGCACGCCTGCGGCGCCGCGATGATCTTGACGTCCATCCCCGTGCGCTCGAACAGCGCCATCGCCGCAGCGATATCGGATGCGCCCTTGTCGATCGCATCGCACCCGGGCCATAGCCCGACCTCGCCCTCGGTCGCGAGGTGCTCCTTGAAGCCTGCCGCGAGTTGCGCCGACAATCGCTCCTCGCGTGCACGGAACCGCTCGCTGTAGCCCACGAGCGCCGGGTGTGGCAGCCCCTTCTCGACGGCAGCCGCACGCCCGGTCATCAGCACGAGACCGGGCTCGTTGCCGTGGTCGCAATACATCGTGCAGTGCCGGCAGCCCGTGCATGCCCATAGCGGATCGGTGGTCTCGGTCGACCACGCACTGCGTCCGAGCCGCAGCTGGTTGAGCCGGTCCATCTTGACCTGCGGGATGTATGTCTCGCGCCCGCTGGCCGTCGACACCGGGCACGCGTGCCGGCACATCTTCGGGCAGAACGTGCAGTAGTCGAGCTGGCGCGCGACGGATCCCGCCGAGAACGTCTCGTCGTCGCCCTTTGACATCGACGCGACTATATCGCGTTAATCACCCGAGGCACCCGGACGGGCTGCTTCGGTCCCCTATCCATCGGTGCTTTTGGCATGATCGAATGGTGGGAAGACGGATCGTGGCTGGATGCGTGGTCGTCGCGGCGGTGACCGTCACCTCGGCCGTCCAGCTGGCGCGCCGGTCGCCGCCGTCCTCGCACGCGGCCGCCTCGGAAAAGATCGTGGCGCCCCAGGATGCCTCGAGGGCGACTCCGCCAATCGTCGCCGACAAACCCACCCAACCCGGCTTCGATCCCTGGGCCCCGATCGACGCGGGTCCCGACACGCCCGAGCGGAAGCGCGCGCGCGCCGAGGCTGCGCTCGCTCGCGTTCCGCAGATCGTCAAGACGCTCTCTGGCGTTCGTGGACTCGCGCTGCTCCGAGACGTCGACAGCGGCTACCAGACCAACGATGAATTTCGCGACTTCCTGCGCAAAGACGATGACGCGGATGCCTCCGCAGCCCGGAGCGCGGACACATCGGCCGCAATGTTCCATCTCGGACTGGTCGCGGACAAGGTGGACATCGCAGAGGCAGCCGAGCACGCCTTCGCGACACAAACAGCTGCCTACTACTCGCCGAAGCGCGGCAAGTTCTTCCTGCTGCATGCCCCCGAGAACCAGGCGCTGCTCGACGTCACGATGGCGCATGAGCTGACCCACGCTCTTCAGGATCAACACTTCGGCCTCGAAGCATTCACCGCAAAGGCAAAGCCTCCCAACTCGGACGCGAGCCTCGCGCGTCGCTTCGTCATTGAAGGCGACGCGACCTACTCGATGTTCATGTACCAGGCTGCTGCGAGCGGCCGTTCGATAGAGTCGATCGAGAAGTGGGTGAAGAACGAGGCGCGCGGACGCATCGAGTACTTCGCACAGATGGCACCCGAGGACGCGATGGTCGAATTGCTCGGGCCATCGCTGGACGCCGATCACAACGCTTCCGCCGCGGCCGCAAAGACGATCCCACCGATCGTGATGATTCCGATGTTCGAGTCGTATTTCATCGGTGCGCAGCTCGCGATGGCAGCATTCGACGCGGGCGGGTGGAGCGCCGTCGACGACCTGTTTCGTCATCCGCCCGACTCGACCGAACAGGTCCTTCATCCGAAACGGAAGCTGCTAGGCAAGCGCGAGCCGCCGGTTCGAGTGACCATCGCTCCGCTCGCGGGTGCGAAGCGACTCGAGGACGACGTGATCGGGGAGCTCGGATGGTACGTCTACTTCACCCTGTGGGCGCCAGCAGCGCGCGTCCCCGCGAGTGAAGGGTGGGGCGGAGATCGAGTATGGGTGGGCAGACGCAAAGGACGCGTCGTCTCTGCTATCGCGACTGCGTGGGACTCCGGCACCGACGCTGATGAGTTCGTGACGGCGTACGAGCTATCTGTGGTTGCGCGGTTCCCTGGCATCACCAAAGGCGACGACGGAGGTTATGCGAAGCCGGGCGGCGGAACGATCTACGTGTTCAAGAGCGAGCTGCGCGTGTTCGTCGTCGATGGGACCGCGGCAGACGCTGACACAGTGTTCAAAAGTGCGACGTTCGAGTAGTGACGTCAGTTCAAGCCGTCGACGCGGTCGCGAAGCTGCGCGAGATCACGCGCGATGCGCGGATTGTTCGGCTCGAGCACGGCGAGGCGCTCGAGGACATCGAGCGAGCGCGGCAGATCGCCATTGCGACCGTAGATGCCCGCGAGGTTGACGAGCATGCGAGCTACGATCTGGCGCTTGCTCGCGGCCGCGATCACGCTCGGCTCGAGGATGGCCGTCGGCGTGGTGGTCTTGCGCAATAGGTTCTCTAGGTCCGCGGGGGTGAGCACCGCACCGCGCGTGTACGGATCGAGGAACAGCCACGCGTCCTCGATCGCGACGCGGACGAGAAAGTGACCCGGGAAATTCACACCCTGCGCGAGCACGCCGACGCGGCGGGCGACCTCGAGGTAGAGCACTGACAGTGAGATCGGGATGCCAGTGCGGCGATCGATCACCTCGGCGAGAAAGCTGTTCTTGGGATCGTAGTAGTCGTCGGTATTGCCGCTGTAGCCGAGTCGATCAAACAGCCAGTCGCTGATCGCGCGGGCGCGGGCGATGCCGTTTGCCGCGCG
>JAYVWH010000460.1:0-4064 GCA_043786265.1 Kofleriaceae bacterium
GCCGAAGGGCCGCATCCACGAGGAAGCGGCGAAGGTCTTTGCGACCGCGGGCTACGACCTGTCGCCGGTGTTCGCCGACAATCGCAAGCTCGTCCACGAGTGCGGCGTGTTTCGCGTGCTCGTCCTGCGCAATAGCGACATCGCGACATACGTGTTTCACGGGGCCGCCGACGTCGGCATTGCCGGAAGCGACGTGCTCGACGAAGAGGGCAGGGAGCTCTACGAGCCTCTCGATCTTGGGATCGGCCGCTGCCGCATGATCGTCGCCGAGCGCGCGGATGCACCGATCGACGACCGCGCCCAGGCGCATCTGCGCATCGCGACGAAGTACCCCCGCACGACGAGGGCGTACTTGCACCGCAAAGGGGTGACCGCCGAGGTCATCAAGCTGTCGGGCGCCATCGAGCTCGGCCCCCTGACCGGGCTCTGCGAGCGGATCGTAGACATCACGCAGACCGGCGAGACGCTCCGCCAGAATGGGCTCGTCGAGGTCGATATCGTGTCAGATGTGTCTTCACGGCTCGTCGTCAACCCCGCACGGCTCAAGCTGGACGGTGACCGCCTGGGCGCGTTGATCGACGCACTCGAGCGCGTTGTGCACGGCTGACGTAGTAGTATCTGCACCGGTGTCCAGCGACCTTCGGCCGTTCGTCGCAGAGGAGATCCGGTTGCATCCCCGGATCGCCTACCAGGGGCTCATTTCCGAGGAAGGGGCTGCGACGCGAGTGGCAGCTGCACTGCCGCCGCTGCAGCGGTTTCGCCACGATTACGCCGGGGCCATCTCGGTCGTCGACTGGGATCACCGCCTGCCCTCGGCGACGTTGATCCTGCGCATTTACGGCTACTACAGCGAAGACACGCTCGAGGCTGGCCACGAGGCGTTCGACGACCGGCTCGAGCAGATCGCCGACCGCGACAAATATCCCGAGTTCGATGTGCCGGACTTCGACAGCCTCGCGGCCGACGAGGCGTACGAGTGCGAGCTGTCTCCGAGCGGGGTCGTCGGGCGGTGCCGGCTGACGTCGGCGTGGCGCCGGACGGTCGCGTCGCGCGATGCGCAGACGTCGGTGGCGCTGGTTCAGAATTGCGACGAGTACCAGAAGCTCGTGTCGGCCTCGCCGTCGCGGCCGACGTACCTCGGCGACCTCGAGGCGGTGTCGTGGACGCCCCCATGCGAGAGCGACCACACGCGCTGGACGCTCGACGTCTGGTATTTGCTCGCATTCGACGGGCGCATCGGGTCCGGCCGGTCGTTTCTGGCCGACCTCGACAGCAAACAGATTATTAGCGTCCGCGACTTCTCGGTCCGCACTGGGTAGTGTCATCGGGAGCGGGCGGTTTGGGCTTGCCACGCCGCGGGATCCAGGGGCTATCCTCCGCCCGGGAGAACCATGCGCCACGCCTCCATCTTGCTGGTTGTTCTGAGCTTCGTGGGAGTGCTGGCGGCGTGCGGTCCCAATACGCGTGACAGCGCATGCATGGGGGCCGCTTGCGACACCGGCACGTGCAAGCCGGGGAAACATCGCGAGTGCTACGGCGGCAAAGAGGAGACGGTCGATGTCGGACCGTGTGTCGTCGGCGAGCAGACATGTCTCGAGACCGGGTTGTGGGGTAACTGCGCGGGTCAGGTCATTCCGGTTGGCGAAGTGTGCGGCGACAGCATCGACAACAACTGCAACGGCGCGATGGACGAGAACGAAGATCGCGACGGCGACGGCTTCAACACGTGCGCCGGCGACTGCTGCGATTCGACGGAGTGCAGCGACCCGGGGCTCGTGAATCCGGGCGCGTTCGAGTCGCCGGGCAACGGCGTGGATGACGACTGCGATGGCCTCGTCGACAACAGCGCCTCGCTGTGTGACCAGGGACTCGCGTCGAATTCGTCGGTCGGCATGGACTACGCGAAAGCGATCGACATCTGCCAGCAGGCGACGATGACCGACAAGAAGTGGGGCGTGATCAGCGCGACCCTCACGCTGCCCGACGGTACCGGCATGCCGGAGGCGGTCTCGCACTCGATCCGCAACAAGTTCGGCACCAAGGTGCTACCGCGCGGCGGCGTGAGCATGGCGGAGCTATCGACGGGCCACGCCGCGGCCAAGGGTGACACCAACCCGGCCTATGCCGACTTCGTCTCGTACTCGGGCACGAAGTCGTCTGGCTATCCGGCGGACTGGCTCGCGGCCAACGGCGGCAACCTGCCGAACGCGCCGGGCTGCCCCGATCCGTTTGAGCCCGGTGCGAATGATCCGGTGATGCTGACGGTCGAGGTCCGCGTGCCGACGAATGCGCACTCGTTCTCGCTCAAGGCGAACTTCTTCTCGTCGGAGTTCCCGGAGTTCACGTGCACCGTCTACAACGACTTCTTCGTGGTCCTCCTCGACTCCATGTACACGGGTAACCCGATGAACCCGATGGACAAGAACCTCGCGTTCTACACAGCCGCGAACATGAGCAACTACCCGGTCGGCGTGAACCTCGCGTACGGCAACACGGGTCTGTTCACGCAGTGCGTGAATGGCGAGACCGGCTGCTCCGGCATGTCGGGCACGATCTCGACGTGCCTCAGCACCGATGACCTGACGAACACCGGGTTCGATGATCCGTCGCCGTACAGCTGTGATCCGAACAGCCTCGAGGGTGGCGCGACGGGCTGGCTCACGACGAGCGGCAACGTGACGCCGGGTGAGATCATCAAGCTACGCATCGCGATCTGGGACACGAGCGATCACCTCTACGACTCGCTCGCGATCGTCGACGGCTTCCAGTGGTCGGTCGATTCGACGCAGCCGGGCACCGTGATCCTGCGCTCCGACCAGCCGACAAACCCGGTCGCGGTCGAATCGACGGCGCCGGTGTCGACGTCGTCGTCGGTTCCGTAAGCGCCAGGCGCGATGACCAGCTCGAGCCCTTAGCTCAGGCGGCGAGGCTGCGTCCGAGCGCGATGCCGAGCTCGGCAATCAGCGCGGACTTCACGGTGGTGATGTCGATGCCCTCGCGCTGGGCTGCCATCGACGTCATGACGTTGGACTCGAAGCCGCACGGGTTGATGCGGCCGAAGTAGCTGAGGTCGGTGGTGACGTTGAGCGCGAGGCCGTGGAACGTGACCCACTTGCGGCACGCGATACCCATCGAGCACAGCTTCTTGCGGGCGCCGTCCTCGTCGGTCATCCACACGCCAGTCTTGGCCAGCTCGCGATCCGCGGTGATGCCGCTGCGCGCGCACGTGGCGATCACCGCCTCCTCGAGGTTGCGCAGGTAGCGATGCAGGTCGCGCTCCTTGCGGTCTGCGTCGAGCAGAACGATGGGGTAGGCGACGAGCTGGCCGGGACCATGATAGGTGACGTCGCCACCGCGCTCGATCTCGATGACTTCGACGTCGCCGGGTGCGAGCACATTCTGGTGCGCCTCGCGTCGACGGCCGAGCGTGAACACGTGCGGGTGCTCGACCACGATCAGCGTGTCGCGGACCTCGCCGGTCTGGCGCGCCTCGACGAGGGCAAGCTGGCGCGCCCACACCTCGCGGTAGCTCGCGGTGCCGAGATCGAGGAGCTGCCAGGTGGTCATGGTGCGTCGTCGACGAGAGAGCTCGGCTCGATGCGACGCGCTATCTCACGCACGCGTTGGAAGTCGCGATCAGCGCCAACGTTTGGCATCGCAAGCAGGTGAGCCTTGAGCGACCGAGCCGGCCGCGACTCGCGCTCTTTGATCCGCTTCACGCTACGAGTGATAGCACACGCCCTGGATTAGCGATTGATGACGTGAATCGCTTCGCCGAGGGCGACGGCCGAGGCTTCCATGATCGCTTCCGACAGGGTCGGGTGCGGATGGATGGTCAGGCGCAGATCGTCGATGACGGCGCCCATCTCGATGGCGAGCGCGCCCTCGGAGATGAGGTCGCCCGCGCCATTGCCGACGATGTGCATGCCGAGCAGCTCGCCCGTCTTCGCGTCACCGATGACTTTGACGAAGCCGTCGGTGTCGTTGACCGACATCGCGCGGCCGAGCGCTGCGAACGGGAACTTGCCGACCTTGAGCTCGGTGTGGCCCTTGGCCTTGGCTTC
>JAYVWH010000461.1:0-1929 GCA_043786265.1 Kofleriaceae bacterium
ACGTCCGCGATGACATCCATGCCGTCGCTGCCGCGTCCGGACAATGCGGAAGTCACGCGAGTGAAAAGTTCTTGCTCGTCACGGTCCAGTGCGCGGAAGCATTCGAATGCCGCGACCTCCTCCGCGTCACTTGGCCGCCACGACCAGTCAGGCTCGGGCACGATCTTGCGGGTGATCTCGTAACTCTTGGCAACTGGGTTCGGCATTCGTCACTCCTCTCCGCACAGGTGGGCGTTGATTGAGACCGCTGCGCTGGCACCTTCGCCAGCGGCGACCACAGCTTGCAGGGCGTCGCGCGTCGCATCGCCCGCGACGAACAACCCCGAAACCGAAGACTCCTGCCCACGACTAACGACGACGCTGGCGCGCTCGTCCATCTTCGCGCCGAGGCGCGCGGCGAGTGGAGACGCCGGCTCACCTCCGAGGCTGTAGAACATCATGCGCCGCCACATCGTCGCGCCCTCCGAGAACACCAGACGGATGCCATGACGCTCGCGTGCCAGCGCGCGCAGCTCGTCGGGTGAGGTGCCGCGGTCTCGCGTCAGGAATCCGCGCACCTGCTTTGCGCCTGCGTTGCGATACTCCCCGTTGTCGAACACGACCACGTCGCGAAGACAGCGTCCGAGCACGAGTGCGGCTGAGAGTCCGGCCGGGCCGCCGCCTATGATCGCAACCTGCGTACGCATGGGGCGATGTGATGCATCGCGCGTGCCCTGCAAGTATCTCGCGGCTGAGCTCTCGCCGACGACCTGCCGGCGCTTGGTTGCGGGCAGTCCCCCGGGCAGACCTCGCCCGCGTCGCAGATGCCATCGCCGCACAGGTTGCATGCGCTGCAGTCGTCCGGGCACGTCGAGCAGCTCTCGCGAGCTGCGTCACACGTGCCGTCGCCACACCTGCCGTCGCCACACCGCGGCCCCGTCGGGTCACAGTTGGCGTCGGTGCCCGGTGGACAGCTCGGTGTGCACACCCACCAGCAGTCCGGATCGTCGCAGCGTAGGAGCCCATCCTTGTCGAGGTCGGTGGCGTCGCACTGCTCGCTGAGGCCGGGGCTCGCCACGCGAGCTCCCAGACATCGGACAGGACCGGCGACACGCCGAAGATGCTGCCTCCCATCACGCGCAGGCCGGAACCGTCGATCGACGCGACGGTCGCCGAATACGAGCGGCCGACCGGTGGCGAGGTAGCCGAGACGGTCACCCACTGCTTCGCGGCCGCATCGAGCTCGTACGCGTTGAGGCTGCTCTCGGTCTGGCCGCCGATCAGCGTCAATCTCTTCCGCGCCCACTCGAGCGTATCAGCGCTGTATCGGCCATTGCCGGACGTGGGATAGAGCTGCCCGCCGAACGCCACGATTCGGTCGCGACGCGAGTCGTACGCCATCGCGGGCCAGCCTCGTCCTTCGACCGAGGGGAAGTGCTGCGTCCAGCGTGGTGTCTCGAGCTGGCAGGTGCTCGAGCAGCCATCGTGGTCGAGGAAGCCGCCATCGTCGCACTGCTCGTTCGCGAACGCCTGACCTTGGTCGTCGACGCGGATCGGATCAACGACACTATTGCCGCAGCGCTCGACTCGGCATGCCGCCGAGCAACCGTCGCCGGTGATGACATTCGCGGGACCGCGCTCGAACGATGTCAGCTCATCGAGCTCACCCGTGAACTTCGTGATCTCGGCCGCCGGTCACACTCCCAAGGGTTGTCCACCGCTGCTGCGGCACTGCCAGCGGCAGCGTACGAACATGGACGTTGCTCGTAGCGCCCAAGGGGCCCGCTCGCAGCGCGTGGCGCTGCAAGCGCCGGAAGTAGTGACCCGCCGATGACCTTCGCATCACGTGTGATGAGCACGAGCTTGTCGGCCGCGCACTCGACCACCATGTGCTTGTCGCGTCTCACACGGCGACCTCTTCGACGCTTTCGACGCGCACAAGCGCGGCGA
>JAYVWH010000462.1:0-5389 GCA_043786265.1 Kofleriaceae bacterium
CTGATCGAGGGCGCCGACGACTACGTGACCAAGCCGTTCTCGGCGCGCGAGCTGCTTGCCCGTGTCCGCGTGCTTGGCCGGCGGGCTCCCGCGGGTGAATCGCTCGATGAGGTCCAGGTCGACGGCGCGGTGATCGATCTCGCGCGCATGACGGTGACCCGCGGCGAGATGCGGACCGCGCTCACACCGCGCGAGGTCGGCATCGTGCGCTGGCTCTATCAGCACAAGGATCGCGTCGTGACGCGCGCCGAGCTGCTCGAGCAGGTGTTCGGGCAGCGTGGTGATCTGCAGACCCGCGCCGTCGACATGGCGATCGCGGTGCTGCGCAAGAAGCTCGAGTCTGACCCGGCGAAGCCGACGCTGATCGTCTCGGTCAAAGGTGCGGGGTACGCGTGGCGACTCGATCGGTAATTGCCAAGGCAGGGCGCTCACGTGCGCTCTACGCGGCGGGTCTGTTGGTGGTGCTGCTCGCCGTGCTCCTCGGTGCGTGGTTCGCGTCGGGCTGGCACGACGTACGGATGCGGCAGGTCGAGATGCGCGCGTCCCCGCATGCCGCTGCGAGCGCGCGCGCGACCGAGCTGGGCCGCGAGCTGCACGGCGAGCTCGAAGCGCTGCTCGGGCGCGAGGTGCGCCGCCCGTACTTCCACTACCAAAATCTGATGCACGATCCGAAATCGTCGGCGGGCCTCAACGTGACGCCGTCACCGCTCGCGCGCGGCTCGGAGGATAAACTGGTTCTCGGCTACTTCCAGATCGACGCGAAGGGCAGCGCGACGACACCCACCATCAACGACGAGGTGCCCGAGCAGTCGGAGCCCGAGCACCTCGCCGCGAACCAGGCGTTTCGCGGTCAGGTCGTGCGCGATCTGTCGCGCGAGCTCGTGACCAGTCCAACGCTCGTCGCACAGGCCGCGACGCAGCAGGTGCTCGACGCCAGCTCCTACAGCCAGAACTCGAATTCGTCGGCCGTCTACTACAACCAGCTCGACAACACGAACAACGTCGCGCCACGCGTCGCCGTGCCGCGCCCGCCACCGACGGCGCAGGTAACGGTCACGGTGTCACCGCTCGAGTGGCGCACGCTGAAGTTCAATGGTCTGCCGACGCTCGTCGCCGTTCGTCAGGTGCAGACGCCCGACGGCACGCTCGCGCAAGGCTTCGTGATCGATCGCGCGACCTTGACCGGTTATCTCGCGGGCAAGGCGGGCGACCTGGTCGCCGAGCTGCACGCCGACGCGGCGCCGTACGCGCACGCGAGCGAGGTGGCACCGGGGTGGCAGCTCACGGTGACGCCGAACCCGCGCACGATCGCGAGCGCTGCGGGTGACGCCCTCGGCATCGCGCGGACGTTCGTCGTGCGGTTCGTGATCGTCGGTCTCGTGGCGGCGCTTGCCGCCGCCCTCGTACTGATGTTGATGATGCGTGCCGAGCAGCTCGCGCGCGAGCGCAGCCAGTTCGCCGCCGCGGCCGCCCACGAGCTGCGCACGCCGCTCGCGGGCCTTCAGCTCTACGGCGACATGCTCGCGGATGGCCTCGGCGACCCGAGCAAGCTCCGCGACTACGCGCGGCGGATGTCAGAGGAAGCGGCGCGCCTGGGTCGGGTCGTGTCCAACGTGCTCGGCTTCTCGCAGCTCGAGCGCGGCAACCTCGCGGTCGATGCGCGGCCGGGCGCGCTCGGTGAGGCGCTGTGCGAGCTGGCAGAGCGCGCACAACCCGCGCTCGATCGTGCCGGTGCCGTGCTCGATCTAGATGTAGCGCGCGAGCTGCAGGGACGTTTCGATCCAGATGCACTCGCTCGCATCGTCGGTAACCTGCTCGACAATGCCGAGAAGTACAGCCGCACTGCGGACGACCGCACGATCCGGCTCGCCGCACGGACCATCGGTGACACCGTCGAGGTCTCGGTCGCCGATCACGGCGCGGGCATCACCGATTCTGCGCGGCTGTTCCGGCCGTTCGAGCGCGGCGTGCCCGCCGATGGCCCTGCGGGGCTCGGGCTGGGCCTGGCGCTGTCTCACTCGCTCGCGCAAGCAATGGGCGGCACATTGTCGTATCGGCCCGCCGAGGGTGGCGGCGCCGAGCTCGTGCTCGCGCTGCGGGCTACTTGAACGTGTCCTTCGCCGTGCGCCGGGCGCCAAACTCTGCCGCGTCCTTCGCGCGCAAGAACGGATTGGTCGCGCGCTCGAGGGCGATCGTGCTGGGCGTCGACGGCGACGGGATCGCAGCCGCGCGGACCGCGATCTCCTGATTATCCGGCTCCACGTGCGCGGCGAACTTGAGGTTCGACGCGGTGTACTCGTGCCCGAAATAGACGCGTGTGTCTCCCGGCAGCGCACCGAGCTTCTGCAGCGAGTCGTGCATCATCTCCATCGTTCCCTCGAACACGCGCCCGCATCCCGCACCAAACAGCGTGTCGCCGGTGAACACGCATCCATCGATCACGTAGCTGATCGCGCCGAGCGTGTGTCCCGGGTTGTGAATGATCCTCGCGCGCAGGCTGCCGAGCTGGAGCTCATCGCCTTCATCCACGCCATGAGTCACTTTCGGTAACCGCGACCGGTCGCTCGTGTGCGCGATGACTTCCACGCCGTCTGTGGCCAGGCCATCGAGCCCGCCGACATGGTCCCAGTGGTGGTGGGTCAACCAAATCGCGCTCAGTGTGATCCCCTCTCTCTCGATCACAGTGCGCACAGGAGTGTGCTCACCCGGGTCGACACATGCCGCGTAAGTGCCGTCGATGACTAGATAACTGTAGTTATCTTTGAGGCATGGAATAGATAGTACCCGCATGAATTAATGCTACCGGGATGTGAGCCGTCGTGTGTATAAGACCGACCAATGCGAACCATATTCGCTTCGTTGGTTGCGGTGTTGTTTGTCGTGTCGTGCGGCCCCTCTCGCCGTGATGGCAGTGGAGACGACGGTGGTGACGGCCCCCCGCCGGGCTGCGTTGGCCTCGAGTGCAACGTCGTGAACTGCGCCAAGAAGGGCCTGCCGGCGACCTCGATCAGCGGCACGGTGTTCGCCCCGAACGGGACATTGGCGCTCTACGGCGCGCAAGTCTACGTGCCAAACGTCGACCCGGGACCGTTCACCGAGCAGGTCAGCTGCAACCGCTGCAACGACCAGCTCCCCGGTGACCCCGTCGTCCAGGGCTCCAGCGACACCGCCGGCAAGTTCTTCATCCCCGACGCGCCCGCCGGCACGGACGTTCCGCTGTTCATCACGATCGGCAAGTGGCGCCGCAAGGTCACGATCCCGACGGTCGTGCCGTGCCAGGACAACCCGCTCGACAACACGATCACCAGCCTCCCGAAGAACAAGTCCGAGGGTGACATCCCGAAGATCGCAGTCGCCACCGGTAGCTGCGACGCCCTCGAGTGTCTGATCCGCAAGCTCGGCGTCTCGGACAGCGAGTTCACCACCGAGAGCGGCACGGGTCGCATCAACCTCTTCGCGAGCAACGGCGCGACCAAGCTGCAGAACAACCAAGCGTTCACCACAGCGCAGTCGCTGTGGGGCGACGTCAACAAGATGAAGAAGTACGACCTGATGATGTTCTCCTGCGAGTGCAGCCCCGAGGCTGACCAGAAGCCGCAGGCGTACATGAACAACCTCAAGCAGTACGCCGACCTCGGTGGTCGCGTGTTCCTGTCGCACTATCACAGCATTTGGGTCGAGGGCGAAGAGGGCGTTCCGGCGCACGCTCCGGCCGTGTGGCCGCAGGTCGCGACCTGCGCGACGGATAACTACGACACCGGCACTGGCATCATCGACCAGGTCAACAACCCCAAGGGCAGCTCGTTCGCGACCTGGATGACCAACGTCCAGGGATCGGCGACGCCGGGCACGATCGTCATCAACGAGAGCCGCCAGTCGTGCAGCGCCGTCGACCCGACCCGCGCAGAGCGCTGGGTGTTCATGCCGATCAGCGGCACGGATTACCCGCAGAACTTCCAGTTCACCACGCCGAACGAGGCTCCGAAGGATGACCGCTGCGGCAAGGTCGTGTTCTCCGACATGCACGTCGCGTCGGGCTCGACCTCGAGCTCGTCGACCGGCTTCCCGGGTGGCTGCTCGGCCAGCCCGCTGTCGGCGCAGGAGAAGGCGCTCGCCTTCATGTTCTTCGACGTCGCGAGCTGCGTCGGCACGATTCTCTGATCAACTCCGCGCTGCCCTCCGGCGCTACGCGGACCAACCGGCCCTTGCGATCAATTCGCGCCATGACGTCACGTGGTCATCACACGATGCGCGTTCCTGTTTTCGGACATGTCGGGGATCAGGGGAAACTCGCGTACACGACCCGGCGACGTTCTATCGTGGCGCGCCGCTCTGACCGTATAGTCTCGTCGCTGATGCGCTGGCTTGCTCTCGCTGTTCTCGGAGCATGCTCGTTCTCACCTGGCGCTCTGCCGGGTGGCACGACCTCCCGTATCGACTCGGGCGCCGGCGACGACACCAGTCTCGTCGTGGTCGATGCGCTCGACGCTTTCGTGCCACCACCACCGGGCAAGGTTCGCAGCCTCGACATCGTCGACGCTAAAGTCACAGGCACGCACGTCGACTTCCCGTTGCTCGTGTCGCTGACCGGAACATGGCTGCGCTCCACCACGAACGGCGGCGACGTCGCTCGCGATGACGGGTTCGACATCTATTTCACGGCTGATCAGCCGGGCGCGACGCGCTACGCATTCGAGGTCGAGACCTACGATCCCGTCCAGGGCACGCTCGTCGCGTGGGTGAAAGTCCCGCTCGCGCCAACGAGCGTCGTGTTCGTGCACTACGGCGACCCGGCCGATTCGACGAACACCGCCACGCCCGCCGCCGTGTGGACCGCGGGCTACGAGCTCGTCACGCACATGAACGGCGGCGGTGACGCGACCGGCAAGAACACCGTGGCCGGCGGCGCGCTCACGCAAGCAACCGGCATGATCTCCGGTGGTCGCTCGTTTGACGGCACGACGAGCACGGCCAACGCGGGCACGGGCGCGGCGGTCGACGACATCTTCACGGGCGGTGGTGTGCTCGAGGCGTGGTTCTTCGCGGACACGTTTGGCGGTGGCGCCTTGGGACGCCTGTTCGACAAGAACGAGTACGCGCTCTTCATCGACAACACCAACCCGATGGCCACGAACGCGGTGACCTTCTATCACGAGTGCTCGGGTGGCAATGGCGTCGGCTACTGGCACTTCAACAACGTCACGATGCCGGCCGGTGCCTGGCACCACGTCGCGCTCGCATACAACAAGGATGCGACCACCAACACCCCAGTCGCGTACGTCGATGGCGCTCCCGTCGCCGCGCTCAACAGCGACCTCTCGTCGGGCACGAACCTGACCGACTCGGCGTCGACCGTGTATCTCGGTCAACGCGCGGGCGGCGACCGCGG
>JAYVWH010000463.1:0-7922 GCA_043786265.1 Kofleriaceae bacterium
ATTGTCGAGCAGCTGCAACGCGACTTCCCGGGCTCGACGATCGCATCGCTGTCCGGGAGCCCGTTCGGGACGATCGTCCTGCGCGGCATCACGTTGAACACACCCGACGAGCAGGCCCTCGTGACGGTCGCCGAGCTGCGCCTCCACTTGTCGCTGCGCTATCTGCTTGTCAAGCGTGCTCACATCGACGACCTCGCAGTGACGGGCGTGCACATATTCGTGCGCAAGCATCCGCCACAACTGGACGTCGACGCCCGCGAGGCACCACCGTCGCCGACGCCGTTCACGATCGAGCTGCCGGCGATCGCGGTTCGCGATGCGGTGGTCACGATCGAGACACCGACCGGCAACGAGCTCATCGATCAGGTCAGTGTTTACGCGGCCGCGCGAGTCGCCGCGCACGGCGGGCTCATCACGGCCGCGGCGAACATCGAGGGTCGCTGGCGTGGCAAGCCGCTGCACGTGCACGCACTCGGCAGCATCGGCGACACAGTCCACGTCCAGCTGGCCACTGCGTCGGTGGGTGACGCGACGATGGTCGCGACTGGCTTCGACCTCGGTGACTACACGGTGATCGGCTCGGTCACCGCGTTCGTGCCGGCAGCACTGATCCACGAGATGACGGGTAAGGAGGTCCCCGGCGACATCACACTCGCAGCCACGGGCCGGCCGGGCGGGTCGATCACGCTCGCGGCGACGGCGGGCAACACGCGCGTGAGCGGCAACCTCATCGCAAACCTCGTGGCGTTCAGCGTGCGCGGTATCGTGACCGCGGACGTGCCGGACCTCGCGGTGCTGACCGGCGGCAAAGTGCTCGGCGCCGGCACCATGGTCGCCGCGATCGAGGCCAGCCCGGGCCGCGCGCGCGGGATCGCGACGTTGACCGGCGAGCTCCACCAAGTCCCAGGCCTGACCGAGCTTGCAGGCACCACGACCTACGCATTCGACGCGTGGCTCACGCACGTCGAGCTGGTCGGCACGGCGCAGGTTGCACAGGGCACCGCGAGCTTCGGCGCGTACGTCGAGCAACGTGACGACATCTGGTACCTCGTGAGCTCCGACGTCGTCGCGAAGTCGCGCGACCTCCCGCGGCTTGCAAGTGCCGACGCGACGGCGTCCGCGAGCGGCGTGCTCTACCCCAAACCTTCGCTCGACGTGCGCGGCACCCTGGTTGCTTCTGGCGTGAAGACCGAGACCACACGTGTCGCGCACATCGCGGCGCAGTTCGCGGGCCGCTATACCCCGCTGCACCAGCAGGTCAAGGCCGAGCTCGCCGCGGCGGATGTCGTCAGCGGCACCACCCGCGTGCCATCGGTAGCGGTCGTGGCCGATGTCGGGCTCGACGAGGCAGACATCCTGCTCGCACTCGGGGCTCACCGCGTGCGCACCCAAGATGGCGCGCTGTGGACGGGCACAGGCGGTCGCGTGATGATCAACTCGACCACGGTCACGATCGACCGCGTGCAGACTGGCACCGGCGGCAGCAAGGTCATGGCGAATGCGCGCGTCAGCCTGATCGATGACTCGCTGAGCGCGAAGGTCACAGCACGCAACGTCGCGCTGTCACTCGTCCGGCCCATGCTCGGTGGCCGCGCCGACGCCGATCTCGATGTCGCTCGCAAGCACGGGCAGTGGAAGGGCAGCGTGAAAGTGCGAGCGTACGCCGTGAGCCTGCCCGGCCGCCCGGTCGTCGACGCATCGATCGACGTCGCGCTCGCGGGCCGTATGGTCTCGCTCGATGGCAGTGTCACCAATCCGCAGCTCGGCACGGCGACCGTCAGCGCCGTCGTCACCGGGCCGCGACACCTCATGAATCCGCTCGCCTGGCAGAGCTTGCCGCGGTCTGCGATCGACCACGTCACGCTCACGTTTGCTCACCTCGATGCCGCTCCGCTCGGCCACACCGGCACGCTCGATGGCGAGCTCACGATCGACGCCACGGATGCGCGAGGCGAGCTGCGCGTCGGCGGCGTCGAGACCAAGGTTGGCCTCATCGACGCGGACGTGGCGATCGCATCCGCTGACGCCGGTATGATCGGCCTGCACGCGACGGCACGCACGCCCGGCTTCCCGCCGAGCTCGGTCGATGCAACCGTTGCGCTCCCGCCTCGTCCGTTCGATCCGCTCTCGTGGCGACGGCTCGGTCGCAAAGCGCTCCACGCAGCGACGGTCAAGGCCGCGGGCCACGTCGACCCGACGTTGCTCGCACGGTTCGGACTTGTCGCGCCCTACGCGGCGGACGTCGCGGCGCTGGTCACCGTGTTACCCGGCGCAGCGAGTGCGAACCTCAGTGTCGACGTTACGAACCTCAAGGGCGGCATGCTGCGCGCGCCCGTCAATGTCCACCTCGACGCCGTGGCAGACGCGAACGGAATGTCCGCGGACGCGCGCGTCACCTCGGGCAAGTTGTTCGCGACGCTCGTCGCAAAGTCACCGCAGACCATCGAGCAGGCACTCGCGCCGAATGCGCCGCCCGCGCCGATCGTCGCAACGTTGACGTTCCCGGACGTCGCAGCGCGGGACCTCCTCACGATCTTCGGTCGGACCAACGTGGTCGCCGGCACCGTCGGCGGCACCGTCACGATCGGGGGCACGGTGGCCGACCCCACCGTCCATGCCGTGGCTGCAGCGCACGGCCTCGCGGTGAAGGCGTCCGGCTTCACGAACAAGCGGGCGCCGACCCTGGACCTCCTCGAGCTCGACGCGCGGTACGCGAAGGGCCGCGTCAACGTCGAGCTGATGGGCCACGAGGGCAAGGACCGCTTGCTCAAGATCTCCGCCGCAGGCGACCCGAGCGACCCGCACTCGATCATCGCGTCGATCGAGGCCGCAAACTTCGACATCGCGCCGCTGGCCGCGTTTGGCACGGGCCCGATCCGCGGAGCGAGTGGCACCCTCACCACCGCCCTCAAGATCCGCGGCCTCGATCCGCAGGCCGGCGACATCCGCGGCACGCTCACCATTCGCGACGGCCGGATGCCGCTGTCCGCGGTGCTCGGCACGCTACGTAGCGCATCGCTCGACGTCGAGGTCAGCGACCAAAAGATCACGGCGTCGTTCGACGGCCACCTCGGCGCGGGTGACGGCACCGTCAGCGGCAAGGTCACCGGCGATGTTGTCGGCGGCTTACCGACGACCGCACACCTCGAGATGAAGCTCAGGAAGGTCTCCCCGATCGGTGCGGTGCAGCCGCAGGTCGATGCGGACATCACGGGCAACTGGGCGGACCGGGGCGAGCTGTGGACGGGCAGCATGGCCATCAACCACGCGAACATCTACCTGCCGCCCGAGGTCGGTAACGAGCTGCTCGTCGCCGGGGCACCCGAGGACATGATCTTCGTCGACAAGCAGCTCGGGCCGAAGAAGCCCCGTCATGTTCCCACCAAGCCGTGGCTGGTCACGAAGATCGCCATCGGAGACACGAACGTCGATGTCGAGGACGCCGACTACCGCCTGCGCCTCGTGGTTCGCGGCGCGCTCACCGTCGAGCTCGGCGATGGCATCGGAATCTACGGCCAGATCTTCGCAACGCGGGGTGCGCTCGATATCGCGGCGCGCCGGTATCGCGTCGAGCAGGCCGTCGTCGACTTCGACAACGGGAGCATCGACCCGCGGCTCGACATCCGCATCTCGCACGACTTCAAGAACATGACGCTCAAGGTCGATATCGAGGGCCGTGCGAGCAAGCCGGTGCCCCACCTCAGCGGCGATCCGGGCTCGTACAGCGAGGGTCAGCTGCTGTCCTTCCTCGCCGGTGCCGAGCCAAGTGATCAGGACTCGACCTCACAGCAGAACCAGGCCGCCGTGAGCGGTGGTCTCGCCCTGCTGTCGGGACGCATCGGCAAGAGGATCAACAAGCACCTGCCCGTGAAGTTCGACACGATCAACTACGAGGCAGACACTGTGTCGTCGAGCAAGGCGGTCCGGTTCGGCATGCAGCTCACCCAGAGGTCCTACCTCGTGTGGCGCCAGCACGTCGCACCGCGCGCCGACGAGAATCTCGGCGAGGCGGTGTTCGAGTACCAGTTCCGCAGCAACCTGATCTTCGAGGCCACGATCGGCGAGCGCGCCCAGGGCGGCGACTTCTTGTGGCGCAAGCGCTGGTAGACGTGCCTAGTAGAACGTTAGCCGTGCTTCAACGACTTGCAGAGCTCCAGGTCACCGACGCAGCGGATCCATCGGCTGCCGATCTCGCGCACGACGACGGTCACGCGCTGCACTGACGCAGCGTGCACCAGAAGTGACGCCGCGAAGCCATCAGACAAGCTCTCACGCAGCGTGATCTCGGCGCTCGCGTGCTGCTCGATCTCGATCGCGTGCCGAAGCGCGTCTGGGCTCGCCGTGATCGCGGGAGGTGCGGGATCGAGGATCGCGAATGCGCGCGACGAAGCTACGACCCAGCGATCGAGAAGGACATCGTACGTCGCGTGCACATCGGAAGGTGTACGCAGGCGCAACGTGGCCAGCGTCGGCGCGTGTTGGACGAACCGGATCGGAACGGGCGGCTCACAAGCGGCGAGCGCGACGAGGAGCGCGAGCGTGGCGCTACGTGTCGGCTTTGACACCGATGAGCTCACGCGCGGCAGCGAGCAGATTGATATCCGTCGTGCCGGCACCGAGCTCGAGCAACTTGGCGTCGCGCGCGAGCTTCTCGAGACCGAGCTCCTCCATGTAGCCATAGCCACCGTGGATCTGGATCGTCATCATCGCGGCATCGACGGCCATCTGCGCCGCCTGCGCCTTGCTGGCATTGACGAAGGGCATGTCCTTGACGCCGTTCTGCTGCATCCACGCGGTACGGAACACGATGTTCTCGACCGTGCGAAGCTTGATGAAGAGATCGGCGATCTTCAGCTGCACCGCCTGGAACGCGCCAATCGGGCGGCCAAACTGCTCGCGGTCGCGCACGTACTGCAGGCTCGCGTCGTAGCAGCGCTCGATGATGCCCCAGGCCATCGCGGGCACACCCGAACGCTCGCTTCCGAGGCTGTCCTTGGTGTCACTGCGGCCGCCGGGCCCCTTCTCCTTGCCGCCGAGGAGGTGCTCGATGCCGAGTCGCACGTCATCGAAATACACTTCGCTCGTGGGCGAGTCGCGCATGCCCATCTTCTTGAAGGCGGGGCCAACGCTCACACCGGGCATGCCGCGCTCGACGATGAATGTCGACACGCCGCCATCATCGGTCTTTGCATAGACGAGGAAGATGTCGGCGCCGGGGCCGTTCGTGATGAACGTCTTGCTGCCCTTGAGCAAGTAGTCGCTGCCGTCCTTGCGCGCCGTGGTTCGCATCGAGCCGAACGCGTCCGAACCCGCACCCGGTTCCGTCAGGCACCACGAACCGATCTGTTTGACCGTCGCCAGGGGCAGCCCCCACCGCTCGATCTGGTCGGGCGTGCCCTTGGCGACAATGGCACCGCCGGCCAGGCCCATCGACACACCGAACCCCATCGCGAAGCCGGGCGAGACCCGAGACAGCTCCTTGATGACCACGTGCATCATCATCGGATTGCCCGCGCCGGCCCCGAGCGTCTTCTCGACGTCGTTGGCTGTTGATGTATCGCCCGCGCGCAGCTTCGCGATGCGCCTCTGCACGCTGGCGCCCAGCATCGCGTCGAAGCCAAACGTCTTGGCCATCTTCTTCATCAGCTCGAACGGCATCTCCTCGCCGTGCTCGAGCGCGGGGATCCTCGGAGCAAGCTGCGAGGTGCACCACGAGCGCACCATCGTTGCGACCATCTGTGTCTGTTCGTCGAGGCGAAACATCCCGCCATCGTAGACGAGAGAACGGCCGACTACAGTAACGGCCGCATCACATCTCGTTCACAGCGCGTTCATGGTCGAGCAGGCGCCGATCGGGCCTTCCTGGATGGCCACGTCAACGGGCGACACCCAGCCCTGGCCGTTGCACTGGTACCAGAGGCTGTTCGACGCGGCCTGCACGCAGGTGCGCGCCGGGACGCTCGTGCCGAGGGTGGCCGAGCTGCAGTAGCGGTACGTATCGGTACAGCTGGCCGTCGACGTCGTTGCGACGAACGCGCCGCCGGTGCACTTGTACATCGCACCGTCGGTTGCGGACTGTACGCAGGTGCCGTCCGCGACGTCGCGATCGAGCGTTGCAGAGCTGCACGTCGCAGCGGTCGTGGTCGTGCCCGTGCCACCGCCGCCGCCGGTTCCCGTGCTCGCGGCGCACAGACCGACTGGCGTGCTCGTCGCGACTTCCTCGACCGTGACGACCATGTGATCACTCCAGCCGGCGCCCGACGTTCCGAACAGGACCTGCGATGCCTTCGGCGACACATCGATGATCGGCATACCGGCCGCGTTCTCGACGCAGACGTCGGGGCCGTAGTCGTCGGTCGCGACGACGACGCACTTGCCGTTCGCAGTGAGCTTGACGTGCGAGCCGCAGCCATACCGCTGGCGCGACGCCGCGTACCAGCCGGTGCCATTCGCGTAGCCGCCGCACGACATCGATTGATGATCGCCCGGACCACCGAACGTGGTGATCACGTAGCGACCATCCGATGGGATCGCACTCGACGCTTGCCCGCGGCAGCCACTGAGGCCGCGCGCCGTCGTCGTGACGCTAGCGCCCGAGGTGGCGTTGGTGTCTTCGGTGATGATGTCGACGTCTGCCGTACACGCCGAACCAAAGAGGACGAGGACAACGAGTTGATTTCGCACGGTCGGCCGCATTTGCACTCGATGTGCCGCCGTGTAACCTCGCGACCTTGCGCGATGCGCGCACATCGTTGGTATGCGCGCCGACACCGATCACAGCGCGCGGGCTGCTGTGGGGGACAGGGTGCGGGGGAGACTCCCACCGTAAGTACCTTCAATCAGGTGGCTTTTAGAGTAGCCACTGTCACCGTCGGTAGTCAGTCGAACCGCGATGTTCGCGCGACGCGCGTCGGCGCGCGGTCACCGGAACAGGGGGGCCGGTGGCGCTGACTCCGGCTCGCACGCGCATTGCACTGGTTCAAACACATGCCCGAGACCACCTCTTACAAGCGCCGCTCTAACGACCAGCTCACCGCGAAGAAGGCTGATGACGCGCGCGCCCGCAAGGTGTTCGACGAGCGCAGCGCAGCGGTTCGGCGGTGGGTCGAAGACGACGACGAGTGCGCAGCGTGCCGCGGTATCGACTGATTCGCCGCGTGGCATATGCGCTGCACTGGTCTGGGTTGAGGTAACCGCCGCGCACGATGCCGCCGCGCCCGCACTCGTGCGTCAGCGCTTCCGCACCGACCAGGTCGGCGCGATCGTCCCATGCCCATCGCAACACACGATCGGTCGTGCGCGCAATCCCCGTCAGTACCGGACGGAGTAGACGAAGCTCGGCTTGCCCTGGCGCTGGAATCGCTCGGCGATAACTTTGTGAGCTACCACGGCATCCGAGTCGACGTAGCGTGCGATCAGCTTCTCGGCCGCGGCCTTGTCACCTCGCGCCTTGATGCCGCCAAGCTCCTTCATCATCTCGTCGGCAACCGCCGCGAGCTTGTCGGTGTGCACCGTGAACGCGCCGATGTCGGTGCCGTTCGCGGTCTGCTTGCGTGCATCCCAGGTCAGCGCGCCCTTGTCGATCATGTAGCCGATGTGAATTGCCGCGAGGTTGCCATACGCCTTGCGCTGCTTGTCGCCGGTGTACATGCCTTGCGAGATGTGGCCGAATGCCCAAACGATCGTGTCGGCGAAGGATTGGCGCGCCATCTCCTCGGTGATCAGATTCTTGCTGCGGAGGAATTCGAGCAAGAACAGCGCGCCGGTCTGCGCCTTGAGCTCCTCGAGCATCTGCGCGATCGGTCCCGTGAACACGGCGTCGTCGACCTTGCCGTTGACCTTGTACTCGTGCGCGGGCCCGAAGTTGTGCGTCGCCTCGTGCAGGATCGTCGACAAGAGCCCCGGCTCCGTCGAGTCCGGGT